>DATCUG010000553.1:0-6020 GCA_036567525.1 Streptosporangiaceae bacterium
CGGACCAGCCGGCGGCGTCACCGGTGCCCCCGGCCCGGGCTCGTTCGGCGGCCGTCAGCGCCCGGTACCCGTCGGCCGACGGCGCCGGGCTCGCGAACTGGGCGGCGGCCCCGGCCAGTTTGGCGCAGCGGATCGTGATGGCCGCTGGGACCTCCTCCCGGCGGTCGCGGAACCGGGTCGCATCGTCGGCCTCGATCCGCATGGCCAGCCACAGCACTGGCCAGGCGTACCGCCCAGCCCAGCTCAGCACCTCGCCGTCCAGCGCGGCCGCCACCGCCTCCCGCGCGGCGGTCAGGTCACCCCGGCCGAGCGCGATCATCGCGTCGGTGTACTGCATCGGCTGGGTGAACTGCACGTCGATGGTGTCGCCCATGACCCGGCGGGCGTTGCGCACCTGGCGGGCGGCCTCGTCGTAGTGGCCGCGCATGGCAGCCAGCTCGGCCTGCAGCGCGCGCAGGGTGACGCCGAACACGCCTTCCGGCAGCGCGTTCAGCGCCTGCTCGGTCAGCCGGTCCACCTCGGCCCACCGGCCCAGCCGGAGCAGCGGCTCGGCCTGGTTGCCGATCAGGTAGGAACCGAGCGTCCGGGCCAGCCCGGCCCGCTCGGCCAGTTGCAGCCCCTCGGCCGCGGTCTGCGCGGCTTCGCCGTGCCGACCCATCAGCTCCAGGACGTCTGACAGGTTGATGTAGCCGCGCAGTGCGGTCACCGGGATGTCCAGCTCGAGGGCGAGCCGCACCCCCTCGCGAAGCGGGCCGAGGCCCGCCTCGCCCGGGCCCAGGTAGGAACTGGCCGAGCCGAGCGTGATGGCGACATCCGCCTCGACGTCCCGGGCCCCGGCGGCGCGGGCGGCCGCCAGCGCGCGCTCGGCGGCGCCGGCCGCCTGCTCCATGCCCGACGTCCGCATCAGCGCGCTGGCCAGCGCGGCCAGCACGACCGCGTGCGCCCGGCTGGTATCGCCGGCGGGCAGCAGGGCCAGTGCCTGCCGCAGCGTGGTGACCGAGTCCTCGGGCCGGCCCGCGTCCCGCTGGGCCAGCGCGTACCGCTCCAGCAGCAGCGCCCGGCGGACCGGGTCGGCGCTGTCCGGCAGCCCGGCCAGTGCGTCCGCCAGCAGGGTGGCCGACCGGCCCACCGCACCGGAGCGGTACGCCGCCTCCGCCGCCAGCCGGCTCACCTCGACCTGGTCCAGGCCGGTGCGCTGCTCCGCGTCGGGCACCCGGGGCCAGATCTGCTGGGCCCGGTCCAGATGCCGCAGCGCTTCGGCCGGGGCGTAGCTGGCCATCGCGTGCCGGGCCGCGTCGATCGCCGCGGGCAGCGCGCGCGGCAGGTCGAGGGCGGCGTACCAGTGGTAGGCCAGCGCCGCGGGCAGCGCCGCCTCGTCGCCGGCCAGCCCGGGATCCCGGTCCAGCGCGGCCGCGTAGGCCGCGTGCAGTTGCACCCGTTCGCCCGGCAACATGTCCTCGTACACCGCGTCCCGGGTCAGCGCGTGCCGGAACGCGTAGCCCTGGCCGCTCGGGTCGACCAGCAGCAGGTGGCTTTCCACCGCCTCGCGCAGCCCGGCGAACAGGTCCGGCTGGCCGACGCCGGCCACCTCGGCCAGCAGCCGGTCCGGCACCGTCCGGCCGGCCACCGACGCGGTGCGCAGCAGCCGCTGCCCGTCCCTGCTCAGTTCGTCCACCCGGCTGAGCAGCACGTCGCGTAGGGACGGCGGCAGATCGGCCGGGTCCCCGTGCCCGCGCACCACCCCGGCGAGTTCCTCGACCAGGTAGGCGTTCCCGCCCGACCGGTCGAAGATGACGTCCACCGTGTCGGCGGCCGGGTCGCCGCCCATGATGGCGGCCAGCTGGGCGCTGACCTCACCGCGGTCGAACCGGCGCAACTCGATGCGCTCGATCGACCGGTCCCGTTCCCAGCCGGTGAGCAGCGGCCGGAGCGGGTGACGCCGGTGCAGCTCATCGGAGCGGTAGGTGGCGACCAGCAGCACCCGGGACGCGCGCAGCGACCGGGCCAGGAACGCGGTCAGGTCCAGCGTGGACTGGTCGGCCCAGTGCAGGTCCTCGATCAGGAACATGACCGGCTGGGCCGCGCTCAGCCGGTCGAACAGGCCGAGCACCATCTCCAGCAGCTGCGCCTTCTGCAGGTCCTGGCCGTCGGGCGCGCCGCCCGGGCCGGTCCCGGGGGTGGGCAGCAGCCGGGCCAGGCCGGCCCCGGCCGGCCCGAGCAGCTCGGCCCGGGTCTCCGCCGCCGCGCCCCGGGTCAGCTCGCGCAGCGCGTCCACCAGCGGGGCGAGCGGCAGGCCTTCAGCACCAAGCTCGATGCACTGGCCGGTGAGCACCCGGAAGCCGGCGCCGGACGCCCGGGCGGCCAGTTCCCGGGCCAGCCGGGTCTTGCCCACGCCGGCTTCCCCGCCGACCAGCGCGACGGCCGCCTGCCCGGCCTGCACCTGATCCAGCCGCGCGGTGAGCAATGCCATCTCCTCGCGACGGCCGATGAAGACCGGGCTCACCACGCTGATCGTCACGAGCAAAACGGTGCCACAGATCGGCGCCTACCGCGAAGACCGGGGCAACCGCCGGTGCTCAGGCGCCGATCGCGTCGAGTTCCGCGATCGCGTCGTCCGGCAGCTTCAGCCCGGCGGCGGCCACGTTGGCCCGCAGGTGCGCCACCGACGAGGTACCCGGGATCAGCAGCATGTTCGGTGACCGGTGCAGCAGCCAGGCCAGCGCGACCGCCATCGGGGTCGCACCGAGCCGGTCCGCCACCGACTGCAGAGTGTCCGACTGCAGTGGCGAGAAGCCGCCCAGCGGGAAGTACGGCACGAACGCGATGCCCTGCCGCGCCGTGGCGTCCACCAGGGCGTCATCGCCGCGGCGGGCGACGTTGTACATGTTCTGCACGCAGACCACCGGGGCGATCGACTGCGCTTCGGCCAGCTGGCCAGCGCTGACGGTGCTCAGCCCGAGGTGCCGGATCAGCCCCTGCTGCTGCAGCTCGGCCAGCGCCCCGAATTGCTCGGCGATGGAGCCGGGCTCGGCTTCCGCCATGCCGCCGACCCGCAGGTTCACCACGTCGAGTACGTCGAGGCCGAGGTGCCGGAGGTTGTCATGCACCTGCCCGCGCAGCTCGGCCGGGGTCCGGGCGTGCGGCCAGCCGCCCTGCTCGTCGCGCCGGGCGCCCACCTTGGTCACGATGTGCAGACCGTCCGGGTACGGCGCGAGGGCCTCGCGGATCAGCTCGTTGGTGACGTACGGCCCGTAGAAGTCAGCCGTGTCGATGTGGTTGATGCCGAGGTCGACGGCGGTGCGCAGCACCGCGATCGCGGCATCGTGGTCCTTCGGCGGCCCGAACACGCCCGGGCCGGCCAGCTGCATGGCCCCGTAGCCGACGCGGGTCAGTTCGAGATCGGCGACCGGGTAGCGGCCGCCCGGGAGATCGTGGGATGTCATGGCAGGCATAACCGCAGCGTCGCGCCGGATGCTGCCGGGCAGCCAGGGCTCCCGTCATCCTGGGGGTGACGGGACCAGGCTGCGCCTCGGCGCGGATTCGTACCATGAGTACGTGACCAGGTCGAACGCGCTGGGCGAATACTTGCGTGCCCGGCGCGAGCAGGTGGACCCGGCGGCGGCCGGGCTGCACGTCACCGGCGTCCGGCGGACGCCGGGGCTGCGCCGCGAGGAGGTCGCGACGCTGGCTGGCATCAGCGCCGACTACTACCTGCGGCTGGAACAGGGCCGCGACCGCAACCCGTCGGCACAGGTACTGGAGGCGCTGGCCCGCGTGTTCGGGCTTGACGCGACCGCGACGCAGTACCTGCTCAGCCTGTCCGGCGCCCGGCCCGCCGGGCCGAGGCACCCGCGCCGTGAGGCCGTGCCGCCCGGCATCCGGCAGCTACTGGACGTGCTCAGCCTGCCCGCGTTCGTGGAGAACCGGATGTTCGACGTGCTGGCCGCGAACCGGCTGGCCACCGCGCTGTCGCCGGCCACCCGGCCGGGGGCGAACCGGCTGCGCTCGGTCTTCCTCGACGAGGACGAGCAGGACCTGCTCCCGGACTGGGAGCGGGCGGCTGGCGGCATGGTCGCGGCGTTCCGTGCCTCCATCGGCACCGACATCGAGGACCCACGCATCGCCCAGCTGGTCGGCGAGCTGTCCCTGGTCAGCGAGCCGTTCCGGCGGCTCTGGGCGCGGCACGACGTGAAGCCGCTGGCCGGCGGGGCGGCCCGGATGCGGCATCCGCAGGTCGGGCTGCTCGAGCTGCGCCGGGAGAAACTGTCCATCGGCGACTCGGGCGGCCAGCTGCTGGTGATCTACCACGCGGAACCCGGCTCGGATAGCGCCCGGTCGCTGGCCCTGCTCGGGTCGCTGGCCGCGACCGGCGCGGCCGCGCAGACGGCGGCGGAAGCCGGGGCGGGCGACCGGCCCGGCTGACGCTCAGCCGGTGACCGTGCCGAGGATCTCCCGGGCGGCATCGAGGATGGAGAAGTGCCCCTGACCCGGGTGCAGCCGCAGCTGGGCGCCCGGGATGGCGGCCGCGAACAGCTCGGCGTGCCGCACCGGGACGGTGTTATCGACGTCCCCGTGATGGACCCACGTCGGCACCCGGATGGCGCCGAGCTGGAAACCCCATGACCGGGTGAGCACCCGCAGGTCCTGGGCCACTCCCCCGCTGCCCTGGCGGAAGGCCTCGGTGTAGTTGGCCAGGAACTCGCCCCGCGTGCCGGGCTGCTCGAGCGCGCGGCGGTCCACCCCGGGCAGTTCGCTGACCGCCAGCCGGAGGAACAGCCCGGGTGAGTAGCGGGCCAGCGCGGCCAGCCGGCCGAGAAACCAGCCGCCGAACCCCGGAAGCTGCCGGGCGATCTCCAGCGAGACCCGTTCCCCGGTGGCCATGCCGCGGGTTGGCCAGCCGGGCGAGCCGAGCGGCGAGATCAGCGTGAGGCTGCGCACCCGGCTGGCCAGCCGGGCCGCGCAGGCGGCGGCGAACGGCCCGCCGCCGGACACCCCGATCAGCGCCACCGTACCTATCCCCAGCGCGTCCAGGACCAGCGCCGCGTCGTCCGCCCAGTCGGCCAGCCGGGGCAGGTGCCGCGGATCGCTCCGGCCGATGCCGGGCCGGTCCGGCGCGCAGATGCGCAGCCCCAGCTCGTCCGCCACCGCCGCCAGCGAGTACGCGGACAGCCGCGAGTCGGCCAGCCCGTGGCAGAACAGCACCGGCAGCGCGTCCGCCGCCCCGACCACCTCGCACGCGATCACACTGCCGTCATCCCGGCGCACATCCATGTGCACATCATCGCCCGCGCCCGGTCACCGCGGCGCGCTGAGGTCAGGCTGGGCGGCGGCCGGTGTACAGGATGCGGCCGGGCTGGATCTCGCCGCGGTCGATGGCGGCCTGCTCGTCCTGCTCGGTGGTGCCGGCCAGGTCGGGGAAGAAGTACGGGCCGTAGCCGACCGGCCCGGTGGCCGCGAACCGGCGGCTGAGCGCTTGCACGATGTCCTGGCCGGTGTGCAGCCGTTCCGCCGCCGCCCAGGACTGGCAGCAGGCATCCCAGGGCTGCCCGGAATCGTGCCATTGCGCGCACAGCTCGTGCAGCCAGCCGGGCTCGCCACGATCCGGGAGCCGGGCGCAGCACCAGCGCGCGGTGGCTTCGTCAAACCGTTCCCGGGCCCACTCCACCACGATCAGGGTGCCGCCGGGCGCCAGCGCCGCCCAGATCAGCTCGAGCACCTCAGCCAGGCCGGCCACGTGATGCAGCGACGTGCAGGCCAGCATCGCGTCGCTGGGACCGGGCGGATCCCAGCGCTCGAACTCCACCTGGTGGTACCACGGGCCGTCCGGGGCGGCCGGATCGACCCCAGCCGCCTGGTAGCCGGCCGCCCGCAGCCGCGGGACGAACCCGCCCAGCGGCCCGCAGCCCAGCTCGGTCACCCGGCCCGGCCCGGCGGGCAGCTGGCCGCGGACCAGCGGCCAGATCGCGGCCAGCCAGCGCTCATCAGGGGTCACCGGGCCGAGCTTACGCCCGGCCTGGTGA
>DATCUG010000554.1:0-4686 GCA_036567525.1 Streptosporangiaceae bacterium
CAACATCGCGGCGGGGCACGCCGTGACTGCACGGGGAGGCGACGGGGCTGCCCGGCCTGCGAACCGCGAACCTCAGCATGGCGGCCGCTCGGCCGTCTAGCTGGATCCTCCACCGTCAGACGGTCTGGAGGAGGATGCCAAAATTGCCGACATGGTTTCCCAGATCACCGGGCCGGCCCGGCCCGGCCCGCTGTCCGGACTGCTCGTCGCCGACTTCGCCCGGGTGCTGGCCGGCCCGTACTGCACCATGCTGCTGGCCGACCTGGGCGCGGACGTGATCAAGGTGGAGAGCCCGGCCGGCGACGACACCCGCCGCTGGATGCCGCCCACCCGGGACGGGGTGGCCACCTACTACCTGGCCATCAACCGGAACAAGCGATCCGTGGTGCTGGACCTGAGCACCGACGACGGCCTGGCCGCGGCGCACGAGCTGACCCGCCGCGCGGACATCATGGTGCAGAACTTCAAGCCCGGCGGGCTGGCCCGCTTCGGCCTGGACTACCCGGCGGTGCAGGCCAGGAACCCGGGCATCGTGTACGCCTCGATCAGCGGCTTCGGGGCCGGCGCCGGTAACGCGCTGCCCGGCTACGACGTGCTCGTCCAGGCCATGTCCGGGCTGATGAGCCTGACCGGGGACCCGGACGGGCCGCCGTACCGGGCGGGCATCTCGCTGGTGGACATCCTGGCCGGGCTGCACGCCACGGTGGGCATCCTGGCCGCGGTGGCGCACCGCGCGCAGACCGGCGACGGCCAGCACGTCGAGGTCAACTTGCTGTCCTCCGCGCTGTCCGGGATGGCCAACCAGTCCAGCGCGTACGTGGCAGGCGGCGTGGTGCCGATGCGGATGGGCAACCTGCACCCCAGCCTGACCCCGTACGAGCCGCTGCCCACCGGCGACGGTGACCTGGTCATCGCGGTCGGCAACGACAATCAGTTCGCCCGGCTGTGCGCGGTGCTCGGCGCGCCCGGGCTGGCCAGCGACCCCCGGTTCGCGCAGAACGTGGGCCGCACCAGCCACCGGGCCGAGCTGCGCGCCGAGCTGGCCGGGCGGCTGGCCGCCCGCACCTCGGCCGAGTGGGCCGCGCGGCTGGCCGAGGCCGGCATCCCCTGCGGCCCGATCAACACGGTGGACGGCGGCGTGGCCACCGCGGCCGAGCTGGGCCTGGCGCCCATCGTGACCGCGGGCGGCATCCCCGGCATCCGCAACCCGATCACGCTGTCCGCCACCCCGCCCGACTACCCGCTGCCGCCCCCCGCGCTCGATGAGCACGGCGACCAGATCCGTGCCTGGCTGG
Organism: Streptosporangiaceae bacterium; assembly: GCA_036567525.1. Classification (GTDB taxonomy): domain Bacteria; phylum Actinomycetota; class Actinomycetes; order Streptosporangiales; family Streptosporangiaceae; genus RYN-230. The sequence continues at coordinate 1,296 of DATCUG010000554.1, forward strand.
CCGCGCCACCGGACGGCTCCGGCCCGATTCCAGGAGAGACCCCAGATGACTGAACGCCAGCACCCGGCTTATCCCACCTCGCTCGGTGACTCGGATGCCGACTCGATCACCGTGCTCGGCCATGACCTGGCGGCCGACCTGATGGGTCAGGTGTCGTTCGGGGAACTGGCGTTCTGGCTGGTGACCCAGCGGCGGCCCAGCCCGGAGCAGGTCCGGGTGTTCGAGGCGGTGCTGGTGGCGCTGGCCGAGCACGGTTTCACGCCGACTGCCATCGCGGCCCGGCTCACCTACCTGAGCGCCCCGGATTCGGTGCAGGGGGCGCTGGCCGCCGGGCTGCTCGGCGGCGGCTCCCGGTTCCTCGGCGTGACCGAGGACTGCGGCGCGTTCCTGGCCGCGGCGCTGGCCGGGGCCGGGGAGCCGCTGCCGGCCGCCGAGGACGACGCGGGCTGGGACGAGATCGCGCGGCGGGCCGTGCAGCAGGCCAAGGCGAACGGCCGGTTCGTGCCCGGGCTAGGCCACCCGGTGCACAAGGTCACCGATCCGCGCACCCCGGTGCTGTTCCGGATCGCCGGCGAGGAAGGGCTGTGCGGCCCGCACCTGCGGCTGTGGGCCGCGGTGGGCCGGGTGCACCCGGCGGTGCTGGGCCGGACGCTGCCGCTGAACGGGGCCGGCACCTGCGGCGCGGCCCTGGCCGACCTGGGCCTGCCGGTCGAGCTGCTGCGCGGTTTCGCGCTGCTGGCCCGCACGGCCGGGCTGCTCGGCCACCTGGCCGAGGAGCGGTGGCGGCCGGTCGGCATGGACGTGTACCTGGGCGTGGACCGGAACACGGACTACCGCGCGCCATGACCGGCGACCGGCCGGGTAACCTGCGGCGGCCGGCGGGCGGGGCGGCCCGGGTCAGCAACGTCGAGCTGTTCTTCGACCTGGTGTACGTATTCGCGGTCACCCAGCTGTCGCATTACCTGATCGACCACCAGACGGGCGGCGGCGCGCTGCGGGCGCTGCTGCTGCTCACCATGGTCTGGCTGGTCTGGGCCTACACCACCTGGGTGACCAACTGGCTGGACCCGGCGCTGATCCCGGTCCGGCTGATGCTGCTCGGGCTGGCCCTGGTCAGTCTGGTCATGTCGGCCGCGTTGCCCGGCGCGTTCGGCGGCCGGGGGCTGGCCGTGGGCGTGGCTTACGCGGTCATGCAGATCGGCCGCAGCGTGTTCGCGGTGGCCGGGCTGCGCGGCGACCCGCTGCAGCGGAACTTCCAGCGCATCCTGGCCTGGTGTGTGGTCAGTGGCGGGCTGGCGGTGGCCGGCGGCCTGGCCGCCGGGCATGCCCGGGAACTGCTCTGGCTGGCCGCGGTCGGGGTGGACATCCTGGGCGGGCTGGCCGGTTTCTGGACGCCGGGACTGGGCCGGTCCAGCACCCGGGACTGGACCATCGAGGGCAGTCACTTCGCGGAACGCTGCCAGGCGTTCATCCTGATCGCGCTGGGCGAGTCGATCGTGGTGATCGGGGCCACCCTGTCCCGGCTGGGCGCCGTCACCGGCCAGGAGGCCGTCGCGTTCCTGGCCGCATTCGTCGGCAGCGTGGGCCTGTGGTGGCTGTACTTCCACCGCAGCGCCGAGGCGGGCGCGCACGTCATCGCCGAGTCCGCCGACCCGGGGCGGATGGGCCGGTCCGCGTACCACCTGATCCACCCGGTCATGGTGGCCGGCATCATCGTGGTCGCGGCGGGCGACCAGCTTGTGCTTGACCGGCCAGGTGACGTGGGGGCCGCGCCGGTGTCGGCCATGGTGCTCGGCGGAGCGGCGCTGTTCCTGACCGGCCACGCGCTGTTCAAGGCGGTGGTGTGGCACACCGTGTCCCGGGCCCGGATCGCCGGGGTGGCCGCGCTCGGCCTGCTCGGCGCGGTGGCGCCGCACGTCACCGCGCTCGTGCTGAGCGGCTGCACCGCGCTGGTCGTGCTGGCCGTGGCCACCGCCGACTATCTCACCGAGCGCACCGGGCAGCCCGCGCTCCGCCGCGCAGCCTAAGCCGGCCCGGCCGGGCTTCAGGCCAATGTTGCTCACCTGTAAGCAATTGGTCTCTGCTTTAGATGACGGCGACCGAAAATCCGGGCAAGCTGGTGGATACCACAAACCACCTACGGGGAGAGTAGATGCTGTCTAGACGGTTTCTTGCCACGGCCATCGGCTCGGCCGCGCTGATCGGTGCAGCCGGCCTGGCTGTGCTGCCCGGTGCGGCCAGTGCCCGGACGGCCGCCCGGGCCACGGTCCACCCGGTGGCCGCGGCAGACATCGCGTCGCCGGGCGGCCCGATGGTGCACGGTCAGGTGACCGGGCACACCTCGGCCCAGGCCGCCGAGGGGCAGAAGTTCTCGGTCGCGGAGCAGAGCCTGAACTGGTCGGGCTTCGCCGTCACCTCGTCGAAGAAGTTCACCTACGCGCAGAGCCGGTTCGTGGAGCCCACCCTCACCTGCACCGGGGACCACGCCAACGAGTGGTCCTCCAACTGGGTCGGCTTCGACGGGTTCAGCACCGCCACGGTCGAGCAGACCGGCACGGCCGCGCACTGCGGCGGGCCGAACAACACCACGCCGGTCTACAAGGCGTGGTACGAGATGTACCCGGCCGGCTCGGTCAACGTGTTCACCGTGAAGCCGGGCGACACGATCAACGCCTCGGTCAGCTTCAGCAACAGCAAGTTCACGCTGACCATCTCCGACCTCACCTCGGGCAAGAGCGCCAAGCACTCCGCGAAGTGCGGGAGTTGCAAGCGGTCCTCGGCGGAATGGATCGTCGAGCGGCCTGAGCTGTGCACCTCGGCCACGAATTGCTTCATCACCCATCTGGCCAACTTCGGCACCACCTCGCTGAGCGCCAAGGTGCGGGTGGCCGGCGTGAGCGCCGCTCAGGGCATCCCGAACTTCCGGAACTACAACATCACCATGATCGCCTCGCAGAACGACAGCACACCGCTGGACACGGTCGGCAAGGTCAGCAACAACGCGTTCCCGGTGCAGTGGGACGAAGCGGGTCCCACCGTCCCGGTCAGCTGATCCAGGCCAGCTGAACCGCCGGCGGCGGCCGCTCATCCTGGACCTGAGTACTCCAGGATGTGGAGGCCGCCGCCGCTGCGGTCGACCGCGTACACGATGCCGTCCGCGGTGACGTAGACGTCGTTGATCTGTACCGTTCCATCCGGCTCGAACGCGGCCACCTGCTGCGGCTGGAACGGGTCGCGGATGTCGAACGCGCGCACCCCGGCGCTGAAGAACGACCCGAAGATGATCTCCTCGCTCTGCCAGGACCAGGGGAACGGCTCGTTCTCGTGCAGGTTGTGCGGGCCGAACCGGCCACCCCGGGCGGCGTACCCGGCCACCGGCGGCAGCGGCACG
>DATCUG010000555.1:0-2481 GCA_036567525.1 Streptosporangiaceae bacterium
ACCGCGCCCGAGGTGGCGGCGGCCCGGGCCAGCATCCTGGCCCTGCTCGGCAGCCCCGCGCCCGCCAGCCAGGCCGAGCCCCGCACCGTGACCGCAGGAACTGGGTGACCCCCGTGCAGATCCCTTCTTTGGCCGAACGCCAGCACCTGGCTTGTGACGTCGCCGTGGTGGGCGGGGGCACGGCCGGCACCATGGCCGCGATCACCGCCGCCGAGCACGGTGCGTCGGTGCTGCTGCTGGACAAAGCCCACGTGCGGCACTCCGGCGCGCTGGCCATGGGCATGGACGGGGTGAACAACGCGGTCATCCCGGGCAAGGCGACGCCTGAGGATTACGTGGCCGAGATCACCCGGGCCAACGACGGCGTGATCAACCAGCGCACGGTCTACCAGACCGCCAGCCGCGGCTTCGACATGGTGCAGCGGCTGGAGCGGTACGGGGTGAAGTTCGAGAAGGACGCGGCGGGCGACTACCACGTGCGCCGGGTGCACCGCAGCGGCAGTTACGTGCTGCCGATGCCGGAAGGCCGGGACATCAAGAAGGTGCTCTACCGGGTGCTCCGGCAGCGCTCGATGCGGGAGCGGATCCGGGTGGAGAACCGGGTGATGCCGGTCCGGGTCATCACGTCGGGCGGCCGGGCGGCCGGCCTGGCCGGCTTCAACAGCCGCACCGGCGAGTTCGTCACGGTCCGGGCCGGGGCGGTCATCCTGGCCACCGGCGCCTGCGGGCGGCTCGGCCTGCCCGCCAGCGGCTACCTGTACGGCACCTACGAGAACCCGACCAACGCCGGCGACGGGCACGCGATGGCCTACCACGCCGGGGCCGAGCTGAGCGGCCTGGAATGCTTCCAGATCAACCCGCTGATCAAGGACTACAACGGCCCGGCGTGTGCCTACGTGGCCAACCCGTTCGGCGGCTACCAGGTCAACAACCAGGGCGAGCGGTTCGTCGACTGCGACTACTGGTCCGGCCAGATGATGGCCGAGGTGGCCCGGGAAATCGCCTCGGCCCGCGGCCCGATCTACCTCAAGCTGACCCACCTGCCGGACGAGACGCTGTCCGCGCTGGAGGGGATCCTGCACACCACCGAACGCCCCACCCGGGGCACCTTCCACGCCGGGCGCGGGCACGATTACCGCACCCATGACGTGGAGATGCACATCTCCGAGATCGGCCTGTGCGGCGGCCACTCCTCGTCCGGCGTCTGGGTGGACGAGCACGCCCGGACCACCGTGCCTGGCCTGTACGCCGCCGGTGACCTGGCCTGCGTGCCGCACAACTACATGATCGGCGCGTTCGTGTTCGGCGATCTGGCCGGCGCGCACGCCACCGGGTTCGCCGCCGACGCGCCCGCCCGGGACGGCCAGGCCCTGCCGGACGATCAGCTGGCCGCGGCGCACGAGCTCATCTACCGGCCGCTGCGCCACCCGGACGGGCCGCCGCAGACCCAGGTCGAGTACAAGCTGCGCCGGTTCGTGAACGACTACGTGGCGCCGCCCAAGACCGCGGCCAAGCTGCGTATCGCGCTGGAGACGTTCCAGCGGATGACCGGCGAGATCGAGCGGATGGGCGCGCGTACCCCGCACGAGCTGATGCGCTGCGCCGAGGTCTCGTTCATCCGGGACTGCGCCGAGCTGGCCACCCGGGCCTCGCTGGTCCGGACCGAGAGCCGGTGGGGGCTGTACCACGACCGGTCCGACCGGCCGGACCGGGACGACGCGGCCTGGTTCTGCCACCTGAACGTGCGGCGCGGCAGCGCGGGCCGGGCCGAGTTCGTCAAGCGCCCGGTCGCCCCGTACCTGGTGCCGGTGCCCGAGTTCGACGCGCAGCTCGCGGCGCGCAACGGCAGCGCCGGGACGGTGGTCATCCAGCCCGCCGAGGAGGAGCCCACCGGGCCGCCCTCCGGCGCCGCACCCAGCCGCCCGGCGGCCAGCCCGGCCGGCAGCCGGTCCCCCCGGATCCTGGAGCTGCTCACGCTGGCCGAGGCCAACCCGTCCCTGGCTGAGCTGCAGCCCTACCTGAGCGACGCTGATCCCCAGGTGCGCCGGGCCGCCGTGGTCACGCTCACCGAGATCGTCCCGGACGGGGCCGGGCTCGCCCTGGCCAGCGCGGCCCAGGACGCCCGCGGCCCGGTCCGGCACGCGGCCGTCACCGGGCTGCGCGAGCTGGCCGGGGTGCTGCCCGCCACCGCGGCCATGCAGCAGGCGCTGACCGGCGCGGCGGGCAGCCCGGACGCGGTGGTCCGGGCGGCCGTGCTCGACGTGCTCCGCCAGCTCCGGGCCGGTGAGGTGACCACGTTCGCGGCCGCCCTCAGCGACCCGGACCGGCGGGTGCGGCTGGAAGCGGTCCGCGGGCTGGTCTCGCTGGCCGAACCGGGCCTGGTGGCCGGGGCGGCCGGCGACGGCTCCCGCGAGGTCCGGGTGGCGGTAGCCGATGGCCTGGGCACCATCGGCGGCGGCCCGGCCAGCGCCGCGCTGCGCC
>DATCUG010000556.1:0-2684 GCA_036567525.1 Streptosporangiaceae bacterium
ACCGTGGCCAGGTCAGCCGCGGTCAGCCCGCTGCCCCGGGTGAACAGCACGACCACGGTGTCGGTCTGCGGCTGGCCCGGGCCATGCCGGGCGGCTTCCTGCAGTTCGGCCACCCGGGTCGAGGGGGCCGCCGCGGGCAGGTAGGCCGACGCGGTGTCGTTGGTCACTCTGGACAGGCCGCTGGCTAGCGGGTTGAGCAGCACGATGGCGATGACCCAGGCGATCAGCACCGGCCAGCGCAGCCGGCGCAGCCAGACAGCCAGCCGGTCGCCGGAGGCAGCAGTAGACATCAGAAGCTCCTTTAGCCAGATCGGTGTGCTGGATCCACCGTCCCGGGCACCGGCCGCGGCCGAATCGGCCCGCCGGTCTGATTCCGCGGGCTGCCGGTATGAGCCCGGTATGAGCGGCCGGCCCGGATCTCATACCGGAGTTAGGCCCGCGAGCCGAGGCTGGTGGGCAGCACCGGGCGACAATGGGTGCATGCTGCGCGCCTCGAACTGGACGGTCCGCGCCGTCCTGCTCGTCATCACCGGCGCGCTGACGTTCACCGCGCCCTGGCCGGGCCGGCTGGCCATCTCCGTCCAGATCACCGCGTTCAGCATCGCGGCGCTGGCCATGGCCTGCTGGTCGCTGACTGACGTGCGGCCCGGTCTCGCGCCCCGGCTCACGCCCTGGCAGCCGTACGCGCTCGGCGCGGTCACCATCGGCACCAGCCTGGCCTCGGCCCGCGGCGGGGCGCTCATCTACCTCGGCATGGCCGCGGCGCTGATGGCGGGCGCGCAGCAGAGCCTGGCCACCGCGTGGACCGTGGTCGGGCTGGGCGTGCTGGCCGCCATCGTGGCCGGGCTGGCCGTCGGGGCCAGCGGCTGGGTGATCATCGCCAACGTCAGCGGCCTGCTCATCCTGCTGCTGCTCGGCCGCAACCGGGCCTCGGCCCGGGTGCAGGCCGAGCAGTCGGCCGCGCTGCTGGCCAAGGCCGAGCAACTCCAGGACGAGCATGCCCGGGTAGCCACGCTCGACGAACGGGCCCGGATCGCCCGCGAGATCCACGACGTGCTGGCCCACTCACTGGGCGCGCTGGGCGTGCAGATCCAGGTGGCCCGGGCCGTGCTGACCGACCAGAATGACGTGCCGCGGACGGTGGGGCTGCTCGACCAGGCGCACCGGATGGCCATCGACGGGCTGACCGAGACCCGCCGGGCGGTGCACGCGCTGCGCGGTGACACGCTGCCGCTGCCCGCCGGGCTGGCCCAGCTCAGCGCCGAGCACCAGCGGCAGCACGGCGCCCCGGTGACGTTCGAGGTCAGCGGCGAGCCGCGGCCGCTGTCCGTGGACGCCGGGCTGGCCATCACCCGGACGGCTCAGGAGGCGCTGGTCAACACGGCCAAGCACGCCCCGCACCAGCCGGTCGGCATCCGGCTCGACTACACGCCCGCGGACACCAGCCTGCGGGTGACCAACCAGCTCACCGAGGACGGCCATGAACCGCGGGACACCGGGCTGGCCACGGTGAACGGCCGGTACGGGCTGGCCGGGATGCGGGAGCGGCTGCTGCTGCTGGACGGCACGCTGAGCGCGGGCCGGTGCGGCCGCAGCTGGGTGGTCGAGGCGCGGGTCCCGCAGTGACCGGGCCGCTGCGCATCATCGTCGCCGACGACCAAGCCAGTGTGCGGGAAGGGCTGGTCGTGCTGCTCGGCCTGCTGCCCGACATCGACGTGGTCGGGGCGGCGGCCAACGGCGCGGAAGCCCTGGACCTGGTGGCCGGGCAGCAGCCCGACGCGATCCTGCTCGACCTGCACATGCCGGTGCTGGACGGCATCGAGACGACCCGGCGGCTGACCGCGCTGCACCCGGACGTCGCGGTGGTGGTGCTGACCACGTACGCCGATGACTCCTCGGTGCTGGCCGCGCTGCGGGCCGGCGCGCGCAGCTACATCACCAAGGACGCCGACCGGGCGCACATCGCCCAGGCGCTGCGCAGCGCCGCCACCGGCCTGGCCGTCCTCGACCCGGCCGTGCAGTCAGTGCTGCTGGCCGCCGCGGCCGCTGGGCCGGGGGAGGCGGCCCGGCGCAGACCGCTCCGCAAGCTGCCCGACGGGCTGACCCAGCGGGAAGCGGAGATCCTGGGCATGATCGCCCGGGGCATGACCAATCCGGATATCGCCGCCGAGCTGTTTCTCAGCGCGCACACCATCAAGAGCCACATCAACCGGATCTTCGCCAAGACCGGATCGGCCGACCGGGCCGCCGCCATCCGGTACGCCCACCAGCACGACCTCGGCTAGCCGGCCCCGTGGTTAGCCGGCCCCGTGGTTAGCCAGCCCCTTGGTTAGCTAGCAGAGTCCCAGAAGCCGCACTGGTGCTCGGCCGCGTACCGGCCGGCCGTGATCGTCTGGGTCTGGCCGCCGGGCCGCAGTGACATCAGCTGGCCGCTGGTGTAACCCGGCCAGCGCGGCTGCCCGCTGGCCTCGGGCGCGCCGCGGGCGGTGAACGCGCCCCAGTACCTGACCATCTGCCGGGACAGCTCGAGCTGGGCCGGGGTGAGCAGGTCGTACAGCGAGTAGCCGTTGTTGAAGCTGGGCCACAGGTAGGCCAGTTCCATGGCGTGCCCGGCGCCCCACTGGTAACCGGGGTGGTCGTTGTTCAGCCCGGGCGCGTGCAGGTCGTCGAACTGGTAGAAGTAC
>DATCUG010000557.1:0-5722 GCA_036567525.1 Streptosporangiaceae bacterium
CGGCGATGCCGGCACGACGTTCCCGGACAACTTCGACTACCCGCCGCTGTACAGCGGGTCCGACTTCCACAGCTGCCACACCTCGATCACCAACTGGGACGACGAGTCCCAGGTGTGGAACTGCGAGCTGAGCGGCCTGGCCGACCTGGACACCGGGTCCAGCTACGTGCGGCAGCAGGAAGCCAGCTACCTGAACAGCCTCATCGCACTGGGCGTGGACGGCTTCCGCTGGGACTCGGCCAAGGAGATGGACCCAGCCGACATCGCCGCCATCGAGGCGCTGCTGACCAAGCCGGTCGTCATCTACCAGGACGTCGAGTACGGCGCCGGTCAGCCGGTCACCCCGGACCTGTACCAGAGCACCGGATCGCTGGAGGAGTACCGGTACGGCTGGGACCTGTACGGCGCGTTCACCTCGGGCACGCTGGCCTCGCTGAGTAACTTCGGCCCGTCCTGGAATTCGGCCGGCCTGGTGCCGAGCGCGGACGCGGTCGTGTTCGTGGACACCCAGGACACCGAGCGGGCCGGCGGGGTGCTCACCTACGCCACCGGCGCGTCCTACACCCTGGCCAGCGTGTTCATGCTGGCCTGGGACTACGGCACCCCCCGGGTGCTGTCCGACTACGCGTTCAGCCGCTACGACCAGGGCCCGCCGAGCGCCGGCGGCAACGCGATCGCCACCCCGGCCTGCGGCGCCGGCAGCTGGGAGTGTGAGCAGCGCTGGCCGGCCATCGCCGGCATGGTGGGCTGGCACAACGCGGCTGGCACCGCGCCGGTGGCCAACTGGTGGACCGACGGCAGCAACGCGATCGCGTTCAGCCGCGGGTCGGCCGCCTGGGTGGCCATCAACGCGGAGATCGCCCCGGTCACCGAGACGTTCAGCACCGGGCTGCCGGCCGGCACCTACTGCGACGTGATCAGCGGGCCGCCCGCCGCCGCCGGGGGCTGCACCGGCAGCCCAGTCACGGTGAACGCGGCCGGCCAGGCCACGGTGACCGTGCCCGCCATGGGCGCGGTGGGCATCGACGTGGCCGCGGTGGCCTCGGCCGCGGCCGTGTCCGAGACCGTCACCGTGACCGTGCCGGCCAGCACCGGCGCCTCCGGTGACACCGTGTACCTGGCCGGGAACCTGTCCGTGCTCGGCTTGGGCCAGCCCGACTGGGCCCCCAACGGAATCGCGATGACCAGGCTTAACGCCACTACCTGGAGCACCACCGTCGAGGCCAGCGCGGACACCACGCTGTCCTACAAGTACGACCTGGGCGGCAGCTGGAACACGGTGGAGGAGACGGCCAGTTGCGGGTTCGTGGCCAACCGCAGCATGGCCGTGACCGGCGGCACGGTCAGCGACACCGTGGCCGCCTGGGCAGGTCTCGGTGGCTGCTGACCGTTATCAGCCCGGCCCGCGGTCGCCGCGGCCGCCGGGACCGCCGGGGCCGCCGGGATCGGCGGCCGCGCTATTCGACTTCCTTGAAGATGCGCTGCATCTGTTCGAGCGGATCGCGGATCTGGCCGGTCCGGAATCCGGTCCGGAATCCGATGCGGCCGGCACCATTCGGCGGCCAAATTCCGGTATTTCTTTCCGCGGTCAGCAGGAATATAAGCAATCCCCATCCGCGGGCTGACCGCCGGTAGTCACGGCGCGGGTGTCACAGCTGGCCCGGCTGCCTCGTCTCAGAGACTGCCCGGCCCAGAGTGGGCCAGGCGGACACGCTCTCTGGAGGGAGCCGGACATGCGTATCTTGGTCGCCGGCGCGACCGGCGTCATCGGGCAGCAACTGCTGCCCCTGCTGGTGTCCCAGGGGCACCACGTGATTGGCACCACCCGGAACCCGGCCAAGCTGGACCGGCTACGCCTGCTGGGCGCCGAGCCAGTCATCCTGGACGGCCTGGACGGCGCGGCCGTCGGTGAGGCGGTGGCCCGGGCCGAGCCGGAGGTGGTCATTCACCAGATGACCACGCTGGCCGGCGCCAACCTCGGCAACCTGCGCCGGTTCGACCGCGAGTTCGCCGCCACCAACCAGCTGCGCAGTGCCGGGACCGACCATCTGCTGGCCGCGTCCCGGGCGGCCGGGGCCAGCCGGTTCATCGCCCAGAGCTACGCGGGCTGGCCGGGCGACCGGCGCGGTGCTCCGGTGCAGTCCGAGGACGACCCACTGGACCCGGACCCGCCGGCCGGCCAGCGCGAGTCGATGGCCGCGATCCGCCACGTGGAGCAGGTGGTGCCGGCTGCGGCCGGGCTGGACGGCCTGGTGCTGCGCTACGGATCGCTGTACGGCTACGGGGCCAGCGACGAGTTCTTCGACCTGGCCCGGCAGCGGAAGGTGCCGATCATCGGCAGCGGCGCGGGCATCTGGTCGTTCCTGCACGTGGCCGACGCCGCCACGGCCACCGCCGCCGCCGTCCAGCACGGCGGGCCGGGGCTGTACAACGTGGTCGACGACGAGCCAGCTACGGTGGCGGAATGGCTGCCGTTCCTGGCCCAGGCACTGGGCGCCAAGCCGCCGTACCACATCCCGGAGTGGCTGGGACGGCTGGCCGCGGGCGACGTCGGCATCTCGATGATGACCCAGGTCCGCGGCTGCGCGAACGCCAAGGCCAAGCGGGAACTCGGCTGGCAGCTGCAGTATCCGAGCTGGCGGCAGGGTTTCACCCACGGGCTGGCCGCCCCGGTCCGGTCCACTGCCGCCGATGCCTAGCCGGACGGCGGGCCGCACGGTGACCAGCGGCACCGCCTACCAGGAGTACCGGCCGCTGATGTTCGCCATCGCGTACCGGATGCTGGGCAGCGTCACCGAGGCCGAGGACGTGCTGCAGGAAGCGTTCCTGCGCTACCACCGCGCCGAATCGGCCGGGACCGGGATCGAGTCGCCCAAGGCGTTCCTGTCCGCGGTGACCACCCGGCTGTGCATCGACGAGCTGCGCTCGGCCCGGGCCCGCCGCGAGGCCTACCCGGGTGAGTGGCTGCCGGAACCGCTGCTCACCGCGGACAACGCCGTGCTGGCCGGGCCGGCCCCGGACGACCCGGCCGCCGCGGCCGAGCAGGCCGACACGCTGTCCATGGCGTTCCTGCTGCTGCTGGAGCGGCTGTCCCCGGTCGAGCGGGCGGTGTTCCTGCTGCACGACGTGTTCAGCTACGGCTACGACGAGGTCGCGTCGATCGTGGGCAAGACCGAGGACAACTGCCGCCAGCTCGCGCTGCGGGCCCGGCGGCACGTGGCCGACGGGAAGCCGCGCTTCGAGGCGTCCCGCGGCAAGCGGGACGAGCTGGCCGCCACGTTCTTCCGGGCGGTGCAGGACGGCGACCTGGACGGCCTGGTCGGCATGCTGGCCGCGGACGTCGTCGTGGTGGGCGACAACGCGGGCGTCCAGCCGCGCTGGCCGCGTCCGATCATCGGCCGGGACCGGGTCAGCCGGCTGCTGGTCGGCCTGGGCCAGCAGATCCAGGAGGCGGGCATCCAGATCCGCCCGGCTGAGGTGAACGGGCAGCCCGGCGCGCTGTGCCTGGACTCCGGCGGCCGCATCGTCAACGTGTTCGTGCTGGACATCGCGGGCGGCCAGGTGCAGGCCCTCCGCTCGGTGATCAGCCCGGGCAAGCTGCGCCACCTCGGCCCGCTGGCCGACCTGGAGCAGCTCCGCGACCAGCGCCGGGCAAACCGGGATCATTGACCTGAACCGGCCTGCCCGCCCGGCTGCGCGGCTTATGCTCATATCCCGGAGCGCGGGTGGAGGCTTGGGTGGGCGATTTCGACGAGATCCTGAAGCGGCTGGAAGTCCTGGAGACCCAGGTGGCCGCGCTGGCCGAAGCGCAGCACGAGGGCCGCCGGGCGGCCGACCTGTTTGCCCTGGTGGACCGGGATGTGGCCGACCTGAACACCGCGTTCGGCAGCCAGCGTAAGCTCATGCAGGCACTGCGCGACGAGCAGGCCATCCAGGGGCGCAGCCTGGCCGAGCACGGCCAGGCGCTGGACGGGATCATCGCCACCTTGCGCGTCATCCACGACGCCCAGCTCAAGCAGGGCCGCCACCTGGCCGAACAGGGCCGTGTGCTGGCCCGCCTCGATCCCGGCCAGTGAGCTCTAGTTGTCCAGGGCGGCGATCAGGTCCAACGACGGGCCGGGGCCGAGCGCCTCGGCCCGCAGCCGCTGGAACACCGCCGTGTACGCCCGCACCTGGTCCGGTCCGTCCAGCAGCAGGCTGCCGGTCAGGTGCTCGGTATACACCACCGGCGGGTCGGCCGGGTCGGCGAAGTCCAGGATGGTGAACGGGCAGCCCGGGTACACCTGAGCCGCCGCGCCGACCGGCAGCACCTGCAGCGTGACCTGGCCGCGGCCGGCCAGCTCGGCCAGTTTTTTCCGTTGGGCCGGCATCAGGCCGGGCCCGCCTAGCCGCACCCGCAGCGCGCCCTCGCTCAGCACCAGGCACAGCTCGGGTGGCGCGCTACCGCCGAGCACCGCCTGTCTTTCCATCCGCAACGCCACCTGCTGCTCGATGTCGTCGGCCGGTGCGGCGCCGGGCGCGGTACGCAAGATCTCCCGGGCGTAGTCCTCGGTCTGCACCAGGGCGGGCAGCACCAGCGGCTGAAAATCCCGCAGCCGGGCCGCCTCGGCTTCCAGCCCCAGATATGGCTCCAGCCAGCTCGGCGTGACCGGGCCGAACCGGTGCCACCAGCCCTTCCGCCGGGCCTCCCGGGCCAGCTCGACCAGCGCGTCCGCCTGGTCCCCGGTGACACCGTAGACATCGAGTAGTTCCCGCACGTCACCGGGCCGCACGCTGATCCGCCCGGTTTCCATCCGGCTGATCCGGGTGCCCGAGCAGTCCAGCCGCTGGCCAACGCTCTCGCAGGTTAACCGGGCCTGTTCACGGAGGCGGCGCAGCTCGGTGCCAAGACGCTTGCGCCGGACGGTAGGGCTGGGGGTGACGGCCATATCGTCTCCGTGCTCGGATGAAAACCAGCGCAGTGACCCTACATGAGCAGGGCAAAAGGCGCATAATGCCGGTAAGTGCCGTGCGTGTTGCTGCCGACATGTGGCCTGCTCACGCTCGATACTGAGACGTATGATACGTCGCCGCATTTGCCGGGTCCGGAACCGGCACGCGCGAGGTAACCGAACTCCGGGGAGGTGATCCCCGCGATGCACCGGTTCAGCACCGGCCCGTATTCCGTGCTTGCCGCCGACGACCCGGGGCCGGCTCACCCGGGTACCGGCTGGCTGTTGCGCTCTGAGCTGGTGTTCGGCGCGCTGCCCGGGGCGGTGCCGTGCGCGCGGCTGCATGCCCGGCTGGTGCTGCTGGAGTGGGGCCAGGGTGGCCTGGCCGACTCGGTGGAACTGGTCGTCTCCGAGCTGATGACCAACGCGCTGCGCGCGGCCGCCCCGACCAGCCGCGGCTGGGCGGGCAGCCAGGGCATCCTGGCTGGCCCGGCCGGCGGGCTGCCTCCCATCGGTTTCCGGATGGCTTCGGACCAGCGGCAGGTGCTGGTCGAGGTGTGGGACGGCAATCCGGCCCCGCCGCTGCAGGGCACCGGTCCGGTCAGCCAGGACAGCGAGAGCGGCCGCGGCCTTTTAATGGTGCAGCAGGTCAGCCGCCAGTGGGGGTATTACTACCCGGCCGCCGAGCCGGGTGAGGACGGTCCCGGCGGGCAGCCCATCAAGATCGTCTGGGCGCTGGTCGCCGCCGTGCGCTGAGCCCGGGCCGGCTCAGCTGGCCGGGGCCCGGCCGG
>DATCUG010000558.1:0-6256 GCA_036567525.1 Streptosporangiaceae bacterium
CCCCGCGGCCGGAGGCCGCCTCGACCGCGGCCCGGGCGGCCGCGCACCCGGCCAGCCCGGCCGCCACCGGCAGCCCGGCACCTGCGGGCCGCCCGGCGGGCACGGTCACGCTGGCCTTCGCCGGCGACGTGAACTTCGCCCGGCGCACCGCCCCGCTGCTGCGCAACCCGGCCACCGCGTTCGGCCCTATTTCGTCCGTGCTCAGGGCAGCCGACTTCACCGCGCTGAACCTGGAGACCGCCGTCACCAGCCGCGGCGTCCCGCAGCCCAAGACGTACCACTTCCGCACCCGGCCAGCCGCGTTCACCGCGCTCCGCGACGGCGGCGTGGACCTGGTCACCATGGCCAACAACCACGTGCTGGACTACGGCCGCACCGGGCTGGCCGACACGCTGGCCGCGGCCCACGCGGCGCACTTCCCCTACGTGGGCATCGGGGGCAGCGCGGCCGCGGCCTGGGCGCCGTTCCTCACCACGATCAACGGCGTGCGGATCGCGATCATCGGGGTGTCCCAGGTGGCCGAGCTGGCCTCGTCCTGGGTGGCCACCCGGACCCGGCCCGGCGAGGCCAATGCGATCAACCAGCGCCGCACCCTGGCCGCGGTGCGGGCGGCGAAACGGCTGGCCAGCGTCGTCATCGTGTTCATGCACTGGGGCACCGAGGGCGAGGCCTGCCCGGACCCCAACCAGCTCGCGCTGGCCCCGAAGCTGGCCGCCGCGGGAGCCAGCATCATCGTCGGCGCGCACGCCCACATGCTGCAGGGGTCAGGCTGGCTCGGGCACACGTTCGTGGCCTACGGCATGGGCAACTTCCTCTGGTGGGAACGTTCCTACAGCACGTCGACCGGGGTGCTGGAACTCACCGTGCACCCGCACCGCCCGCTGACCGCGCGGTTCATCCCGGCCACCGTGTCCCATACCGGCCAGCCCATCGTGGACCGCGGCACCCGGGCCCGCCGGGCCGCGGCCTACTACGCCAGCCTGCGCGGCTGCGCTCAACTAACCGCGCACCCGTCCTGACCGGCGTCTTAATCCGATGCTTCCGGCCCGGCCGGTCCGTAAGGTATGGCCGTGCGGCACCCGCCGGAGGACATCGATGAGCGCGGGCTGGCCCGGACGCTGGCCGACGGGTGGGGTCTGCCGCCCGCCGGGCTGCGCTACGCCGCGGTGGGCGGCGGGGATCACCACTGGGAACTGACCGACCCATCGGGCGGCCGGTGGTTCGTCACCGTGGCCGGCCTGGCCGGCGGCTGGCGCGGCACCAGCCCGGCCGAGGGCCTGGCCGACCTGCGCGCCGCGCTGGGCACGGTGACCGCGCTGCGCCAGGCGGGGCTGGACTTCGCGGTGGCGCCCGTGCCGGCCCGCACCGGCGAGCCGCTCGTCCCGCTCGGCCCGGCGCACGCGGTGACCGTATTCCCATGGCTGGACGGCGAGGCAGGTCAGTTCGGCGAACCGCTCCCCGCCGACGACCAGCTGACCCTCATCACCCTCCTCGTTTGCCTACATAACGCCACTGACGTGGCCGGTGCCGGCGCCCCCGTCCGCCGTCCCGAGCTGGCCGACCGGGCCGGCCTGGAGGCCGCCCTGGAGGATCTCAGTCAGCCATGGCTCGGTGGACCATACGGCGAGCCTGCCCGGCGGCTGCTAGCCGAGCGCGCGGCCGACCTGGATCGCACCCTGGCCCGGTTCGACGAGCTGATCGACCAGGCGCGGCGCACCGGGCCGCCGGTGCTGACCCACGGTGAGCCGCATCCGGGCAACATCTTCCGCGACCGGTCCGGCGCGCTGCAGCTGATCGACTGGGACACGGCCGGCCTGGCCCTGCCCGAACGTGACCTGTGGGACGTGGCCAAACCCGGCTCGGCCGAGGCCGCGCACTACACCGGGCTGACCGGGCGCCCGGTCAGCCCGGTCGCGGTCGAGGCGTACCGGATCCGCTGGGCGCTGGACGACATCCGGCTGGCCACCCGCGAGTTGCGCGGCCCGCACGAGCGCACCCCGGACACCGAGCTGAACTGGACCACGCTCCAAGAGGAGCTGGCCAGGATCGTCAGCTGAGCCCGGGTCCGGCCGGCCAGACCACCGGGAACAGCGGATGATCCATCGGCGCCCCGGCGGGCAGTTCGGCGTCCACCTGGTCGAACGGCGGCGAAGTCCGCCAGGCCCGCGGCGCGTGCCGCACGTCCGCGGACAGGTAACGCAGGGACAGCACCCGGCGCCGGGTGTCGTACGGAAAGCCGGGCGCCCCGTGCACGGTCAGGAAGTCGAAGAAGATCGCGTCGCCCGGGGCCAGCCGGTAGCGGCGGATGTCGTAGCTGTCCCGGGCCGCGTCGATGTCCGGCAGTTCGGCCAGGCTGCCCTCGGGAAACCAGCGCGCCTCGTTGGTCAGGAACGTGCGCGGCATCAGCCACGGGCCGCGGTGGGTGCCCGCGACCAGTTCCAGGCAGCCGTCTTCCGGCACCGGGTCCACCGGGATCCACGCGCTCACCCCGCGTCCGTCCACGTTGTAGTACGGCTGATCCTGATGCCACGGGGTGCGCTGCCGGGTCTGGCCCTCCTTGACCAGCACGTGATCGTGGTAGAAGCGGACCTGGGGAGTGGCCAGCAGCGTGGCCGCGAGCGACGGCACCCGGGAGTGCCGTGCCAGCCGGGCTATGTCCGGTTGCTCCTGCCAGCGGCAGAAGTCCTCGGTGAACGCACCCGGGTCGTCCACCCCGCTGGCCACCTGGGCCAGCGGGCCGGGATTGGCCAGCACCGCGTCGATGGCCCGGGCCGCGGCCGCCAGTTCATCGGCGTCCAGCACCGACCGGACGCACACCACCCCGTCCCGGGCAAAGTCCGCCGCCAGCTCGGCAGCTCCAGCTATCAAGTCCACCTGCTCCCCTCAGCGCGGTGACAAAGTGGCCGCCGGTGACCCATAACTCACCGCGCTCCTGGCTTGTCTTGATTTTGCGCCAGCCGCCGGCCCGGTTGTTCGCGATGATCTGGCGGAACATCGCGGTCAGCGCGGCCGCGTTGATGGTCTCTCCCTGGCGGACGGCTACCGTCCGGGCCGTCTTGTTGTCATGGCCCGCCGTGATGATCCCATCCGGGTCGGGCACGATGCCGCCGTCGTAGAGGAACACGTTGACGTGGTCTTTGGCCGCCAGCAGCGCGCAGATGTTGCCGTCCAGCACGAAGTACGGCTGCCGGGTGCGCTTGATGGTCTCGGTGACCTCCGGGTCGGCCGCGTGCACCAGGTCGCGGACCTGGTGGCAGATGGCCTGCTGCCAGCCGGGCAGCGCGTCGATGTAGTCGTCCACCCGCGGGTCAGTCTGGTACGGCATGATCATCATCTCCCCTCCCCTGGGCGCCGTAAGCAGCCAGGAACGCCACCACCCCCGCGTCCGCCTGCGCGCGGAGCTCGGCCCGGGTGAATGGCACGTCACCGCAGAACAGGCTCTTGTCCAGGGCGCGGCCGAGCACCAGGAACGCGAAGTGCGCGGCGGCGGCGGCCGGGTCGCTGATCCGCAGCAGGCCGCGGGCGGCCAGCTGCTCGAAGCACCCGGCCAGGGCCTGCATGGTCGGCTCCGGCGCCCGCTCATAGTACGTGCGGGCCACCTCGGGCAGATATGGCGAGGCGCCGATCACCAGCCGCCGCAGCTGCAGCACCGGCGGCTGGATCACCGTGGCCAGGTAGTCCCGGGCGAGCTGGCGCAGGTCCGCGGTCAGCTGCCCGGTGCCGGCCAGCGCGGCCAGCCGGGCCCGGAACGGCTGGGCGGCCTGGTCCAGGGTGCCCAGCACGATCTCGGTGAACAGCCGTTCCTTGTCGGCGAAGAACCGGTAGACGGTCGGCTTGGACACCGCGGCCGCGGCCGCGATCTGGTCCATGCTCGTGCCCGGGTAGCCGTGCTGGAGAAACAGGGCGGTGGCCGCCTCGACGATCGTGCGCCGCTTCCGGGCCGAGCGGCCGGCCAATACCGGCTGGACAATCTCCATTTCGCTACTGTACCGTGTAGTAGATCGTACTACACCGTTTAGTTTGACAGTTGGACGGGACGGTGCCGGAGAAGCTGAACGGGACGGGGACGGAGGAGCGGCGAGATGCGTTTTCGCGCGACGATCGAACTGGGCGGCAAGACCGCGACCGGGATCGAGGTGCCGGCTGAGGTGCTGGCCGCGCTCGGGCCGGGCAAGCGGCCCAGCGTCCGGGTGACTATCAACGGCTACAGCTACCCGAGCACGGTGGGCAGCATGGGCGGCCGGTCGCTGATCCCGGTGAGCGCCGAGGTGCGCGGCCGGGCCGGGGTGTCCGCGGGCGACGAGGTGGACGTGGACGTGGTGGCCGACGACAGCCCGCGGCAGGTCGAGGTGCCGGCCGACCTGTCCGCCGCGCTGGACCGCGTACCGGCGGCCCGGGCGGCGTTCGGCCGGCTGTCCTACAGCGGGCAGCGCCGCTACGTGCTGGCCATCGAGCAGGCCAAGGCGGCGGAGACCCGGCAGCGCCGGATCGACAAGACCGTCGCCGAGCTGTCGGCGGGCTGAGCTAACCGGCCGGGCGGTCCTTCTTCGGCAGCTTGCCGAGCACCGCCTCGTAGGACGAGTCCACCGCCTCGAGGACCTCGTCGTCTGGGATCGTCCCGCCGAACTGGAGTGAGTTCCAGCCGGACCGGCCGATGTACGGCAGCACCGAGGCGTCATCCGGGTAGCGGACCAGCCACTCGTCGGCCACCGTCCGGTCCGGGCCGCACTTGACCCCCACGGTGCGGCCTGACTGGCCGCCCAGGAACGCGAAGATCTTGCTGCTCACCTTGACCACCACATCGCCGTCCCACGGCTCGTCCTGCCACGCACCCGGCTTGGCCAGGCAGTAGGCCAGCAGTTCTGCCCGGGTCATCACGGTCTCCCTACCTGATCTGGAACGCGCCCAGTCCCTCGGGCGCCTCCGCCTGCACCGAGACGTCCGCCACCACGGCCGACCGCGGGCCGTGCCGGGCCCAGTCCACCAGGTGCTGCACGTCGCCGGCCGGGCCCTCGAACACCGCCTCGACCCGGCCGTCGGGCAGGTTGCGCACCCAGCCGCGCACGCCGCGCTGCAGCGCCAGCTGCCGGCAGGCGTCCCGGAAGTACACACCCTGGACCCGCCCTGACACCAGCACCCGGTACCGGACCATAGCCAGACGCTACCGGGTCAGCGCGTACACCTGGCCTCCGTTGCTGCCCAGGAACGCGACCCGGCCGGCCGCCGCGACCTGCGATTCCACCGGGCCGTCGGCGCTGAACGCCCAGACCGGGTGGCCGTTAACCGCGCGCAGCGCGTGCACCACGTAGTCATTGCCGCCGGCGTACACGATGCCGCCGGTGACGGCGATGCCCGACACCACCGGGCCACCGGTGCGGAAGTGCCACAGTGGCGAGCCATCGCTGGCCCGCAGCGCGTGCACCTGGTTGTCGTTCGCGCCCGCGAAGACCAGGCCGGCCGCGGTCGCGAGGCCCGAGTTCACCGCGCCGCCAAGCGGGGTGCCCCAGAGCCGGTGGCCGTCGCTGGCCCGCACCGCGGACACGGTGCCGCTGCCACCGCCCAGGTACACCACCTGGCCCGCCACCGCGAGACCGGTGGGCGAACCGAGGCTGGTGGGGAAGACCCACCGCTGGCGGCCGTCACTGGCGCGCAGCGCGTGCAGCGTGCCATCGGCGCTGCCCGCGAACACGGTGTCACCCGCCACCGCGACGCTCGTCACGCCGACGACGGTGGCCGCCCACAGCTTGCTGCCGTCGCTGGCCCGCACCGCGTACAGGTTTTCGTCCTCGCTGCCGGCGTAGACGGTACCGCCGGCTACCGCGATCCCCGAGGCCACCGAGCTGCCGGTGCGCAGCGCCCACAGCCGGGCACCGTCGCTGGCCCGCAACGCATACAGCGAGTTGTCGCTGCTGCCCGCGTAGACGGCCCCGCCCGCCGTCGCGATCCGCGACCCCACCGGCCCGCCGGTGCGGAACGCCCACAGCCGGGCACCGCTCTTCGCGGCGAGCGCGTACACCGAGTCATCGGTGCTGCCCGCGAACACCCGGCCCTGGGCCAGTGCGAGTCCAGTCACGATGCCGCCGGTGCGGAAGCTCCACACCTCGACCGCGCCGCCCGGTGCGGCGGTACTGCCCGCTGAGCTGGGGGAAGCGGTAGGGCTGGGCCGCGCGACCGAGGTGGGCCGGGGACGCTTGGCGGCCCCGGCGGGGTGGTGCGGCGAGTCTTGCTGGCTGATCACCCAGCCCGCGCCGGCCAG
>DATCUG010000559.1:0-2514 GCA_036567525.1 Streptosporangiaceae bacterium
GCCCGACCAGCCCGCTGATATCGCCTGGTTCACCCCGGCCGGTGAGGAGATGACCGACGACGACTGGGCGGTGGGCTTCGCCAAGTCGCTCACCGTGTTCCTCAACGGCGACGCGATCACCGAGCCGGACCCGCGCGGCGAGCGGATCCGGGACGATTCGTTCCTGCTCCTGTTCAACGCGAGCGAACTGGACCTGGCGTTCACCATCCCGCCGCCGCGGTACGGCGAGAAGTGGGTCAAGGTGCTGGACACCGCGCTGCCGCTGAGCGCGGTGCCGGACAGTCCCGCGGCCAAGCCGGGCGACGCGGTGCCCATCCCGAGCCGCTCCATGCAGGTCCTCGCCCGTGCCTGACCCGCCGGTGTCCAGCTACCGGCTCCAGCTCCAGCCCGGCTTCGGCTTCGCGGCCGCCGCGGCCGCCGCCGGCTACCTGGCCGACCTCGGCGTCAGCCACGTCTACCTGTCGCCGATCCTGCAGGCCACGCCGGGCTCCCGGCATGGCTACGACGTGGTGGACCATACCCGGATCTCCGCCGACCTGGGCGGCGAGACCGCGTTCCGGGACATGGTGCGCCGGTTCCGTACGGCCGGCCTGGGCGTGATCGTGGACATCGTGCCCAACCACATGGCCATCCCGGTGCCCGAGTCGCTGAACCGGCCGCTCTGGTCGGTGCTCCGCGGCGGCCCGGACGCCGAGTTCGGGTCCTGGTTCGACGTGGACTGGGCGGCCCAGGACGGCCGGCTCCTGCTGCCGGTGCTGGGCGGCCCGCTGGCCGACTGCCTGGCCGACCTCAGCCTGGGTGAGCTGGCCACCGGCGGGAGCACCGAGCCGGTGCTGCGCTACTTCGACCACGTGTTCCCGGTCCGGCCCGGCACGGAAGGCCTGCCGCTGGCTGAGCTGGTGGCCGCGCAGCACTACCGGCTGGCCGACTGGCGGCTGGCCGCCACCGAGCTGAACTGGCGGCGGTTCTTCGACATCAGCACGCTGATCGCGGTCCGGGTGGAAGACCCGGAGGTGTTCGAGGCCACCCACGCGGTAATCCTCGGCCTGGCCGCCGAAGGGCTCATCGACGGGCTCCGGGTGGACCACCCGGACGGGCTGGCCGACCCGCGCGGCTACCTGGCCCGGCTGGCCGAGCGGACCGGCGGGCTCTGGGTGTGCACCGAGAAGATCCTGTCCGGCGACGAGCGGCTGCCCGCCGACTGGCCGTGCGCCGGCACCACCGGCTACGACAGTCTCGGCGTGGTTGGCGGCCTGTTCCTCGACCCGGCCGGCGCGCAGCCGCTGGCCACCGGCTACGCCGCCTGCACCGGCGGCCCGGAGACGTTCGCCGGGGTGGCCGCGGCGGCCAAACGGGCCGAGGCTGAGCACGCGCTGGCCGCCGAGGTGGCCCGGCTGGCCCGCCACATCAGCCAGACCGGGCATCCGGCCCTGGCCGGCCACCAGGACGGCGGCCTGACCGCCGTGCTTACCGAACTGCTCACCGCGATGCCGGTCTACCGGGCCTATGTGGTCCCCGGCGAGCCGGTGCCGCCGGAGTCGGCCGCGATCCTGAACCAGGCCGCCGCGGCCGCCCGGCAGCGGCTGCCGGAAGGCCTGCATCCGCTGCTGGCCGCCGTCACCGAGCTCGCGCAGACCGGCCCGGCGCCGTTCGTGACCCTGTTCCAGCAGGTCTGCGGTCCGGTGATGGCCAAGGGTGTCGAGGACACCGCGTTCTACCGCTGGTCCCGGCTGGTGGCGCTGAACGAGGTCGGCGGCGACCCCGACCGGTTCGGCTGGGCGCCGGCCGAGTTCCACCAGTTCGCGGCCCGGCTGGCCCAGGACTGGCCGGGCACGCTGACCACGCTGTCCACCCACGACACCAAGCGCCAGGAGGACGTCCGGGCCCGGCTGGCTGTGCTGGCCGAGATCCCGCAGGCCTGGCTGGCCGAGGTGGCCGGCTGGCATGACCGGGCCGCCGCGCTGGCCAGCGGGCTGGTGCCAGACCCGGACACCGAGTACCTGATGTGGCAGACGCTGGCCGGGGCGTGGCCGCTGGACCGGGAGCGGCTCACCGGCTACCTGGTCAAGGCGATGCGCGAGGCCAAGACGCGCACCTCGTGGACCGACCCGGACGCCGAGTACGAGGAGATGGTGCTCAGCTTCGCCGAGCAGGTGCTGGACGACGACGAGCTGACCAGCGCGCTGGCCGGTTTCGTGGCCGCGCTGGGCGAGGACGCCCGGGCCAACTCGCTCGGCATGAAGCTGGTCCAGCTCACCATGCCCGGGGTGCCCGACACCTACCAGGGCTGTGAGCTGGCCGGGCTGGCCCTGGTCGACCCGGACAACCGGCAGCCCGCCGACTTCACCCGCGGCCGTGAGTTGCTGGCGGCGCAGCGAGCGGGCCGGCCCGCGGCCGGCCTGGACGGGGAGAAGCTGCTGGTGACGTCGACCGCGCTCACCCTCCGGCGGGCCCACCCGGACTGGTTCGCGGCCGGCTACCAGCCGCTGGCCGCCGAGGGCCCGGCGGCCGCGC
>DATCUG010000560.1:0-3010 GCA_036567525.1 Streptosporangiaceae bacterium
GCACCGGCACCAGCCCGGCGTACCGCGGGTCGGCGAAATACCGGTTGAGGAACTCGAATCGGGTCGGGGACTGCACGTCGGCCAGCTGGAGGTCGGTGATGTGCACCAGGCAGGCCAGCGGCCGCGCGCCCGCCGCCAGCCCGGCCGAGCCGGCCGGGCCGGCCGGCCCAGTCACCCCGAACTCGTCCCGCACCGTATGCGGCTCACCCGCGACGATCTCGATCTTCCGGTAGTCCGAACTGGCCCCGCGGCGCAGCACGGCACCGGCCACCAGCCGGCGTTCGGTAGAAAGCGGCGGATGCGAAGCTGCTGCCGTCAAGCGTCGCTCGCAGCGGGAGCGGAGGCGGCGGAAACCAGCACCGGATCGGGCCGGATGGACAGGGTCACCCGGCTGCCCGCGGTCAGCTCGGCCGCGTCGGCCGTGGGCAGCTGGGCCATGATCGTGGTGTCGCCCAGGTCCACCGTGACCCGGCTGGTGGCGCCGAGGAACGTGGTGGCGATCACGGTGCCGGTCAGCGGGCCGCCGTCTCCGGCGCCGTCGCCCGGGCCGCCCGCCGCCAGGGTGACCGCCTCCGGCCGGATTAGCGCGGTCACCGGGCCAGGCGGGGTGGCCGTCTCGACCAGCGGCAGGTCCCGGCCGCGCACCGTCACCACGGCGCCGCTGACCGTCCCGGCCAGCCGGTTGGTCAGCCCGACGAACTCGGCCACGAACGCGGTGGCCGGCCGGGAGTAGACCTCGGTCGGCGGGGCGAGCTGCTCCAGCCGGCCCTCCCGCATCACGCCGACCCGGTCCGCGATGGCCAGCGCCTCCTCCTGGTCGTGCGTGACGAACAGGGTGGTGATGCCGACCTCCAGCTGGATCCGCCGGATCTGGTCGCGGAGCTGGGCGCGGACCTTGGCGTCCAGCGCGGACAGCGGCTCGTCCAGCAGCAGCACCTGCGGCTGGATGGCCAGCGCGCGGGCCAGCGCGACCCGCTGCTGCTGCCCGCCGGAGATCTGGTGCGCGTACCGGCCGGCCTGCTCGGACAGGCCGACCAGGTCGAGCACCTCCATGGCCCGCCGGTCCCGGTCGGCCTTGGGTATCCGGCGCAGCCGGAGCCCGAACGCCACGTTCTGCTGCACGGTCAGGTGCGGGAACAGCGAGTAGGCCTGGAACACCATGCCCATGTCCCGCTTGCTCGCGGGCACGTGGGTGACGTCCCGGCCGGCCACGGTGATCTGCCCGGCGTCCGCGTCCTCCAGCCCGGCCAGCAGCCGCAGCGTGGTGGTCTTGCCGCAGCCGGACGGCCCGAGCAGCGCCACCAGCTCGCCCGGCTGCAGCGTCAGGTCGAGGCCGTCCAGCGCGGTGACGGCGCCGTACCGGCGGGTCAGGCCGGCCATCCGGACCTCGACGGCGGTCCGCGGCGCGGCGGCCCGCTGTGCGGCGCCGTCCGGGCTGGTCGCTGGTGAGCTCACGGGCACGTTCCTCATCTCGGCCGGCGCTGGCGGCCAGCGTAGGACAGGATCAGCAGCAGGATGAAGGTGAACAGCAGTGCGGCCGCCGACGTGGCGAACAGCACGCCCGCGTTGGTCGCGGCCCGGCTGATGTTGAACAGTGCGACCGGCATCGTGACGTAGTTGAGGATCTCGGCGATGGTGAACTCGCCGAGCACCAGGGCCGAGCTGAGCAGCAGCGCGTTCAGGATGGCCTGGCGCATGTTCGGCATGATGACCCGGACCATCACGGTGAGCCAGCCCGCGCCCAGGCTGCGGGCCGCCTCGGCCAGCGTGCTGACGTCGATCGCGTCCAGCCCGGTGGCCAGCGCGCGGTAGGCGAACGGCAGGGCCAGGATCACGTAGACCCAGAACAGCTGCAGCGCGGACAGGTTGTAGTGCTCGATCTTGTTGTAGATCGGGCCCAGCCCGACGACCAGGACGATGGCCGGGATGGTCAGCGGCAGCAGGCAGAGGAACTCGAACACCCGGGTGAACCAGCGCATCCGCAGCCGGATCCAGATCATCGTCGGCAGCAGCAGCACCAGCGTGGCCACGCAAGTGATCACGGCCAGTTCCAGGGTGATCTCGATCGCGCTGAGCAGGCCCGGGTAGGACACGATCTGCGTCCAGGCCGTCACCGACCAGCTGCCCGAGGTCTTGCCCTGCAGCGAGAACCGCACCATGGCGGCCAGTGGCAGCAGGAAGAACAGGCTGAACACGGTGAACACGAGGTACCGGAACAGGTTCAGCTTCCGGCGCCGGCTGGCCTGCATGCCGCGCCGGCCTGGCCCCTGAGTGCTCTCCAGCGGCGTCTCGCCGACCGACGTTAGCGCAGCCATCGGGCCGCCCTCCGCTGCAGCAGCGCGTAGCAGGTCATCACGATCGCGACCAGCACCACCATGCCCAGGGCCAGGATGTCGCCCAAGTTCGAGGCCAGCCCGACCTCACTGTTGATCGAGATGTAGATCTGCTGCGGCACGGTGTAGGCGATCTGGTTCTCCCAGGCCTGGATGGTGGCGTAGGCGGACAGCGAATTCGCGAACAGCAGCAACGTTGCGCTGCTGAACGCAGGCGCCAGCAACGGCACGCCTACATAACGCCAGTACTGCCACGTCGAGCCGCCCAGGTTCTCGGTGGCCTCCCGCCACTGGGCTTTGAGGCCGTCGATGGCGGGCAGGAAGACCAGCACCATGAGCGGGATCTGGAAGTAGATGTAGATCAGCCCGATGCCCTGCGGGAAGTCGTAGTACCAGCTCAGGTGGGTGAGGAAGCCGCTGGTCGGGCCGACCGCGGCCAGGAACGCGAAAGCCAGCGTGACCCCGCCGAACTGGGCCAGCACACCCGAGCCGGCCAGATAGACCCGGCGCAGCACGCCGTCCGGGTTCCCGGACGCGACCGCGTAGGCCAGGACGGCGCCGAGGAGGGCGCCGATCACCGCGGTGATCGCGGACAGTTCGATGGACCCGGTGAAGTAGCTGCGCACGGCGGAGTTGCCGAGCAGCTTGAGGCCGGCCAGGTCGAGCCCGCCGTGGGT
>DATCUG010000561.1:0-11456 GCA_036567525.1 Streptosporangiaceae bacterium
GCCAGCCGCCGGCCAGCAGATCGTGCCCGTACATAAGCCCCGGACGCTACCGTATGATCACGCTTTCGCCGGGTAGGCGTGGCGTGCCCCGCTGGAACAATTACTTCATGCTTGGATGCCAGGGTGCTCGGACCGCCTTAAAATTGGCACTCAGGACAGTGGAGTGCCAGAGGAGGTGGGGACATGCTCGACGACCGCAAGCTCGCGGTGCTCCGCGCGATCGTGGAAGATTTCGTGTCCACCACCGAACCGGTGGGCTCGAAGTCCCTGGTCGACCGGCACCACCTGGATGTATCGCCGGCCACCATCCGGAACGACATGGCCGTGCTCGAGGAGCAGGGCTTCATCGTGCAGCCGCACACCAGCGCCGGCCGGATCCCCACCGACAAGGGGTACCGGCTGTTCGTGGACCGGCTGTCTGGGGTCAAGCCGCTGTCCTCGGCCGAGCGCCGGGCTATCGAGACGTTCCTGGCCGGCGCGTACGACCTCGATGACGTGGTGATGCGGACGGTCCGGCTGCTGGCCCAGCTCACCCGCCAGGTCGCGGTGGTGCAGTACCCGTCGCTGACCCGGTCCTCGGTGCGGCACGTGGAACTGGTCCCGCTGGCCGCCAAGCGGGTCATGCTGGTGCTGATCACCGACACCGGGCGGGTCGAGCAGCGTACCGTGGAGCTGCCTGACCCGGCCGAAGAGGATTCGATCATGCAGCTCCGGGCGGTGCTCAACGCCTGCCTGGACGGGCGCCGGCTGTCCGAGGCGGCGTCGGTCATCGCCGACCTGCCCGCCCTGGTCGAGCCGGCCGAACGGCCCAACGCGGCCGCCGTGTTCTCGGTGATCCTGGAGACCCTGGTCGAGCGGACCGACGAGCGTGTGGTCGTCGGCGGCGCGGCCAACCTGACCGCCACGGACTTTTCCAAGGGCCTGCGGGAGGTCCTGGAATCGCTAGAGGAGCAGGTGGTGTTGATGCGGTTGCTGGGCGAGTCCGGCGACCATCCTGCCCTCACCGTCCGGATCGGCGCGGAAAACCCGGTCGAAGGGCTGCACAGCACGTCAGTGGTGGCGGCAGGGTACGGGACCGGGGACCAGATGCTGGCCAGGCTTGGGGTGCTCGGCCCGACACGGATGGATTACCCAACGGCGATGGGAGCAGTACGCGCGGTGGCACGATACGTGGGCCAGATCCTGGCGGGGTCGTAGTGGCCAGTGACTATTACGCCTCACTCGGCGTACGCCGGGACGCGCCGCCCGACGAGATCAAGAAGGCCTACCGGCGGCTCGCCCGTGAGCTGCACCCGGACGTGAACCCGGACCCGCAGACTCAGGAGCGGTTCAAGGAGATCACCCAGGCCTATGAGGTGCTCTCCGACCCGGGCAAGCGGCAGATGTACGACCAGGGCGTGGACCCGTTCGCGCCCAACGGCGGAGGCGGCCCGGGCGCCGGGCCGTTCGGGGCCGCCGGGTTCCCGTTCAGCGACATCATGGACGCGTTCTTCGGGGCCGGGACGGGCGGCGGCCGGGGACCGCGCAGCCGGGCCCGCCGCGGCCGCAACGCGACCATCCGGGTCGAGCTCGACCTGGCCGAGTGCGCGTTCGGCACCACCCGGGAGCTGACCGTGGACACCGCGGTGGTCTGCCCGACCTGCTCCGGCGAGGGCACCGCGCCGGGCACCCATCCGGAGACCTGTGACGTGTGCGGTGGCCGAGGTGAGGTCAGCCAGGTCACCCGGTCGTTCCTCGGCCAGGTCATGACGTCGCGGCCGTGCCCGCACTGCGGCGGGTTTGGCACCGTGATCCGGCGGCCGTGCCCGGAGTGCGACGGGGACGGCCGGGTGCGGACCCGGCGCACGATGAAGGTGCGTATCCCCGCTGGGGTCGAGGACGGCACGCACATCCAGCTGGCCGGCGAGGGTGAGATCGGCTCCGGCGGCGGGCCGCCCGGGGACCTGTTCCTGGAGATCCTGCAGCGCCCGCACCCGATCTTCGAGCGGCAGGGTGATGACCTGCACTGCACGGTCACCATCCCGATGGTGGCCGCGGCGCTCGGCGCCAACCTGGCCGTGGAGACCCTGGATGGGCCCCGGGACCTGGACATCCGGCCAGGCACCCAGTCCGGCCAGGTCGTGCCGATGTACGGGCTGGGCGTCCAGCACTTGAACGACTCCGGCCGCGGCGATCTGATCATCCACATCGCGGTGGAGACCCCGACCAAGCTGGACGAGGCGCAGGAGGCGCTGCTCAAGCAGCTGGCCGCGCTGCGTGGCGAGGAGACTCCGCCGGGCCGGTTCGCCCCCGGCCAGCAGGGCTTCTTCTCCCGCCTGCGGGATGCGTTCAACGGCCGGTAACTCCACCCCTCCGGTCTTCCTGGCCTCCCCGGCCGAGCTGGCCGGGGACCAGCTGGTGCTGTCTGGGCCGGAAGGGCGGCACGCGGCCGACGTGCGCCGGCTCACCGCGGGTGAGCGGGTCGACCTGACCGACGGGGCCGGGCAGCTGGCCGAGTGCGTGGTCACCCGGGCCCAGCGCGGGACACTGGAACTCGCGGTGCGTGGCCGGCGCATCATCCCGCCCGCTGACCCGGCGCTGGCCGTGGCCCAGGCCATCCCCAAAGGCGAGCGCGGCCAGCTGGCCGTGGAGCTGATGACCGAGGTCGGCGTGGACGTGGTGATCCCGTGGGCCGCGCAGCGGTGTGTGGTGCGCTGGTCGGGGGAGCGCGGTGACCGGGCGCTGGCCCGGTGGCGGTCCACCGCCCGGGAAGCAGGCAAGCAGGCCCGCCGGGCCCGGTTCCCCGAGGTGACCGGGCCGGCCGGGCTGACCGGGCTGACTGCCCGGCTGGCCGCCGCCGCATGTGCGATCGTGCTCGACCCGGATGCGGATATTTCGCTGGGCGCGCTGCCGCTGCCTGGCACCGGTGAGATCCTGCTGGTCGTCGGCCCCGAGGGCGGCCTCGCCCCGGAGGAGACCGGCGCGCTGACGGCCGCGGGCGCGGTCACGGCCCACCTCGGACCGACTGTGCTCCGCGCGTCCACCGCCGGTGCGGTCGCCGCCGCGGTGCTCCTCAGCCGCCTCAGCCGCTGGTAGGTGCTAGCCGGGAACGGCGCTGGGCTAACTCGTCGCGCGCGTCTTCGGGGTGGCCGTGCCGGGCGCGCTGCCGCAGGTGATGTCGGGCGCGCCGGCCGCGGCGTCCGGGGCGGACATGACCTTGGCCATGGTGCTGGCCGCGGTGTTGGCCGTGCTGGTCCCGGAACCGCTGGCCGTGCTGCCTCCGCTGCCGGTGGTCGGGGTCTCCGTCGGGCTGGACGTGTCGCTCGGCGACGGCGTCGGGCTGGAGGTGTCGCTCGGCGACGGTGTCGGGCTGGCCGAGGCGCTGGCCGACGGGGACGCCGAGCTGGAGGGCGTGGGCGTGGGGGTACAGGCCACCGCAGGCGTCGCGAGCGGAGTCTTCTTCCTGGACGCGATGGCCGGCTGGGTCGGGCTCACCCCGAGCGGCGGCTGCCACAGCCCCGGGCTGGCCAGGCCAGTCGCGGCGGTGGGGGCATGCTGGTGGCCCGGTGAGGTGACCGAGTTGGTCGGCCTGATCACCGCTTCCTGCATCCGGTTCAGCGTGAATACGCCGACCACCACGACGGCGACCACGGCCGCGACCGCGAACGCCGGTTTGAGCCAGGCAGCGGCCGGGCCGAGACGTTCGGCCGTTTTACTAGCTGGCGTTCGGCCACTGCGGTGTGCACCGGTGGATGGCTGCCGGATGGCGCGCTGGCTCAGTTCCCAGCGAAAGGATTCCAGCCGGACGGACAGCCGGATCCGGTACAGCCGGAGCCAGTCCGCGGCCCGGGCCAGCGTAGAGCGGGCAGACCGACGCGAATGCGACCGGTGACGGATCCGCTCTAGTCCGTCACTGGCAGGCTCGAAGGACTCCGCCGCCGCGCGCAGCGCGTCGCGGAGGATGTCCTCGTAGTCCCGATCCTGTGTCATCATGCGTGCCGCCGGAGGCTCCCTACGTGTCCCGCTCGAGCACGGTCCGCAGGGCCGACATGGCCCGGGCCGTGTGACTCTTGACTGCTCCCCTGCTGATACCCATCACCGAGGCGATCTGTGCTTCGGACATGTCGCCGTAGTAACGGAGTACCAGTGCCTCCCGCTGCCGCTCCGGGAGCGCCCGCAGGGCGGTGACCACTGCGGAGCGCTCCAGCTGGATGATCGCGCCGTGCTCGGCGCTTGGCATGTCCGGAGGTGGCTTAGGGGTGTTCTTATCCACCACGATCCGGTGCCGGAGGACTGAGCGTGACCTGTTGACTACGGACTGCCGGAGGTAAGACAGCGCCTTGTCGGTATCCCGTAGCCGCCGCCAGGCCCCGTGCATGGCGACAAAAGAGTCCTGGACTACTTCCTCGGCCGTCGCGTTGTCGCGGACCAGGAAGCCGGCCAGGCGCACCAGCGAGCGGTAGTGCTCGCTGTAGATGGCTGTGACAGCCCGGTCTGCGTCCCACTCGAGGGGTGCCGCAGTGAGCCCGTTAGCCACCAGCGTCTCGGTCACATCAATGGGACGCGTTACCACGCCGTCAGGTTCACCTGGCATGTCGAGTGTGACCACGCGACCCGCCCCCACCACGTGCCTTCACGAATCATTCCCCCCCAAGGGTCCGAGTCCGTGTGCCCGCCCCCATGCGCCCGGCTGACCCGGGTAGGCGCAATTGCGTCGCTGTGCACGCGGGGTTGTGCACTGGGCGGCGCCGCGGGGGAAGCACCAACGCAACCATATATGTCATGAGTGTTACCGGAGGGGGACAAGCTAGGATCCCTCTGTGCCGGAGTGTCTATTCTGCAGGATCGTGTCGGGCGCTGTCCCAGCATCACGGGTGCTCGAGTCGCCGCGGACCGTTTCTTTTCGCGACATCAACCCGCAGGCGCCCACCCACGTGCTGGTGGTCCCGAAGGAGCATTACCCGGACCTGGCCGCGCTGGCCGCGGACAGCGGCCTGCTGGCCGAACTGGCCGGGCAGGCGGCCAAGGTGGCCGAATCCGAGGGAATCGCCGGCCGGGGGTACCGGGTTGTCTTCAACACGGGGGTGGATGCTGGCCAGACGGTGCCCCATGTGCACGCGCACGTCCTGGGCGGACGCGCGCTCAGCTGGCCCCCAGGCTGACCTCAGGTGGATAGCATGACGGGGTACGGGCGCGGGCAGGCGCCTGCGCCCAGGCGGAGAGAAGGAATTGGCAGAGAGATCTGGCGAGTCGCCCGGCGGTAAGCCGGCCGGCGACAGTGGCGCGCAGGTCAAGATCGTTATCCCGGATGACCACTCAATGGTCAGCCTGCTGGGGTCCCGGGATGAACTCCTGCATGTGATCGAGAAGGCATTCGACGCCGATATTCACGTGCGCGGGAATGAGATCACGATTACCGGGCCGGCCCAGGAGATCGAGCGGGTAGCCGGCCTGTTCGAGGAACTCACCGAGCTGCTGGCGGGCGGGGCCGAGCTGACCACCGACTCGGTGGAGCGGGTGGTGGCCATGCTGCGCCGCAAGTCCGGCATCCGGCCGGCCGACGTGCTGACCCTGGACATCCTGTCGGCCCGGGGCCGGACCATCCGGCCCAAGACACTCAACCAGAAGCGCTACGTGGACGCGATCGACGAGCACACGATCGTGTTCTGCATCGGGCCGGCCGGCACCGGCAAGACGTACCTGGCCATGGCCAAGGCGGTCAAGGCGCTGCAGGCCAAGGACGTCAACCGGATCATCCTGACCCGGCCGGCCGTGGAGGCGGGGGAGCGGCTCGGCTTCCTGCCCGGCACGCTGTACGAGAAGATCGACCCCTACCTGCGGCCGCTGTACGACGCGCTGCACGACATGATCGACCCGGACTCGATCCCGCGGCTGATCGCCGCGGGCACCATCGAGGTCGCCCCGCTGGCCTATATGCGCGGCCGTACGCTGAACGACTCGTTCATCATCCTGGACGAGGCGCAGAACACCTCGGCCGAGCAGATGAAGATGTTCCTCACCCGGCTCGGCTTCGGCTCGAAGATCGTGGTGACCGGGGACATCACCCAGGTCGACCTGCCGTCCGGGCAGGCCAGCGGGCTGCGCATCGTGCAGGACATCCTGGACGGCCTGGAGGACATTCACTTCGCGAGGCTGACCAGCCACGACGTGGTCCGGCACCGGCTGGTCGGGGACATCGTGGATGCCTACGAGCGGTACGACGCCCGGCGCGGGTCGTCGCCGGCCCCGCAGCGGCGTAAGCGGGCGCAGTGAGCATCGAGATCGCCAACGAGTCCGGGGTCGACGTCGACGAGGCCGACCTGGCCGCGCTGGCCCGGTACGTGCTCGACGACCTGCGCATG
The DNA here is from genome assembly GCA_036567525.1 of Streptosporangiaceae bacterium. GTDB lineage: Bacteria > Actinomycetota > Actinomycetes > Streptosporangiales > Streptosporangiaceae > RYN-230. The sequence goes on from DATCUG010000561.1 coordinate 6,342, forward strand.
CACCCGCTGGCCGAGCTGTCCGTCCTGCTGGTGGACCGGGGCACCATGTCCGACCTGCACGAGCGCTGGATGGGTGAGCCCGGCCCGACCGACGTGCTGGCCTTCCCGATGGACGAGCTGCGCCCGCCGCCGCCCGGCAGCGGCCGCGGTGACCAGGGTGGCAGCGGCGATCCGGACGAGGAGCCCGGGCTGCTCGGCGACGTGGTGCTCTGCCCCGAGGTGGCCGCCGGTCAGGCCGCCCAGGCCCGGCACGAGCTGCGCGACGAGCTCGAGTTGCTGTGCACGCACGGCATCCTGCACCTGCTTGGCTACGACCACGCCGAGGCGGCCGAGAAGGCCACCATGTTCGGCCTGCAGGACGAGCTGCTCCGGTCCTGGCGCTCGGCCCGCGGCCAGGAACCCGGCCAGGACTCCGGTCAGGCCCCGGCACCGGCCGAACCGGCCGCGGAACGTGACCCGGACGAGCGGGGATGAGTCCGCCGTGGCCTGGCTGATCGTCGCGGGCATCGTGCTCGCCGTGCTGGCCGGGCTGTGCGCCACCGGCGAGGTCGCGCTGACCCGGGTGTCCCGGTCCGGGGCCGGGGACCTGGCCCGCAGCCGGAAGGGCAGCCGCGGCCGGGCGGCCACCCGGCTGCAGGCCGTGCTGGCCGAGCCCGGCCATTACCTGGCCGTGCTGCTGCTGGTCCGGGTGGCCTGCGAGACCGCGGCCATCGTGCTGGTGGCCGCGGCCCTGGAGTACTACCTGGGCCACGGCTGGCACGTGTTCCTGCTGATCCTGGTCATCATGATCGCCGTGCTGTACCTGCTGGCCGGGGTCGGGCCGCGGATCCTCGGCCGCCAGTACGAGCGGGGCGCCGCGCTGGCCGTGGCCGACGTGCTGTACCCGGTGGTGCGGCTGCTCGGCCCGATCCCGCGGCTGCTGCTCGCCCTGGGCAACCTGGTCACCCCGGGCCGGGCCGGCCGGGACACGCGCGGTTCCGAGGAGGAACTGCGCGGCCTGGTCGACTTGCTGGAGCAGCGTCAGGTCATCGAGCCCGGCGCCCGGGCCATGATCCACTCCGTGTTCGAGCTGGGCGACACGATCGTCCGTGAGGTGATGGTGCCGCGCACCGACATGGTGTTCGTGGAGCGGGGCAAGACCCTCCGCCAGGCGCTATCGCTGGCGTTGCGCAGCGGCTTCTCCCGGATCCCGGTGGTGGGCGAGAACGAGGACGACGTGATCGGCATCGCCTACCTCAAGGACCTGGTGACGATCAGCCAGGACGACCCCGGCCGGGAGTCGGTCGAGCCGGTCACCGCGGTGATGCGGCCGGCCACGTTCGTACCGGAGAGCAAGCCAGTGGACGAGCTGCTCAAGGAGATGCAGCAGCGCCGGATCCACGTGGCCATCGTCATCGACGAGTACGGGGGCACCGCGGGCCTGGTCACCATCGAGGACATCCTGGAGGAGATCGTCGGCGAGATCACCGACGAGTACGACCAGGAACAGCCGACGGTGGAATGGCTGTCCCCGGACCGGGCCCGGGTCACCGCCCGGCTGCCGGTCACCGACCTGGAAGAGCTGTTCGGCACGACGATCGAGGCCGAGGACGTGGAGACCGTCGGTGGCCTGCTGGCGCACGCGATCGGCCGGGTGCCGATCGCCGGCTCGGTGGGCACCGTGGCCGGGCTGCGGCTGACCGCGGAGAGCCTGGCCGGGCGGCGGAACCGGATCGGCACGGTCACCGTGGAGCGGGCCGGGGCGCCAGCGCCCACCGGTAACCATGCGGCAACAGAGGCAGCCGGGGACTGATGTGATGCTGCGCCCTGCCGCACTACACTCGGCCAGGTGAGCGCGGTGGAACCAGGCCCCGAGGACGTAAAAATCATTACCCTGGCCCGGTCGGCGCGGGCCCGGGTGTCCGCGGCCGAAGGTGCGGCCGTCCGGGACGAGACCGGCCGGACGTACGCGGCGGCGGCGGTGGCGCTGCCGTCGCTGCGGCTGTCCGCGCTCCGCCTGGCGGTGGCCATGGCGGTGTCCAGCGGCGCGTCCAGCCTGGAAGCGGCCGCCCTGGTCAGCGACGCCGACGCGGTCGACCCGGCCGATCTGGCCGTGGTCCGCGAGCTCGGCGCCAGCGCCGTCGTCTTCCACGCCGGCGCCAACGGCATGCTCCGCGAAACCCTCGTGCCCTGATTGGGGTTTTCCCGCAACTACAATCACGGGGTGGAATTCCGATCCGGGTTCGCCTGCTTCGTCGGCAGGCCCAATGTCGGCAAGTCGACATTGATGAATGCGCTGGTAGGCACGAAGGTCGCGATCACCAGCAGCCGGCCGCAGACGACCCGGCGGGCCATCCGGGGGATTGTGCACCGCCCGGACGCGCAGCTCATCATCGTGGACACCCCTGGGCTGCACCGGCCGCGCACGCTGCTCGGCGAACGGCTGGACAGCCTGGTCCGCTCCACGCTCACTGAAGTCGACGTGATCGGCTTCTGCGTGCCCGCCGGGGAGCGCATCGGCGCGGGCGACAGCTATCTGGCCAAGGAACTGGCCGGGCTGGCCACCAAGACCCCGGTGGTGGCCATCGTCACCAAGACCGACCAGGCCAGCCAGGCCGAGGTGGCCGGGCAGCTCAGCGCGGTGGCGGAACTCGGCGACTGGGCGGACATCGTGCCGGTCTCCGCGGTGACCGGGTTCCAGCTCGATGTGCTGGCCGGCGTGCTGGTGTCGCACCTGCCGCCCGGCCGGCCGCTGTACCCGGACGGGGAACTGACCGACGAGCCGGAGCAGCAGCTAGTCGCCGAGCTGATCCGGGAAGCCATCCTGGAGGGGGTCCGGGACGAGCTGCCGCATTCCATCGCCGTGCTGGTCGAGGAGATGGGCCCGCGGGAGGGCCGCCCGGATCTGATCGACGTGTACGCGGTCATGTACGTGGAGCGGCCCAGCCAGAAAGCCATCGTGATCGGGGCCAAGGGGGCCCGGCTCAAGGACGTGGGCAGCCGGGCGCGGCAGCAGATCGAGGCCCTGCTCGGCACCCGGGTCTTCCTGGATCTGCGGATCAAGGTGGCCAAGGACTGGCAGCGCGACCCCAAGCAACTGCGCCGCCTCGGCTTCTACGACTGACTGGCCGGCCCGGCGTCCCACATGGCGGACGGCGGCTTGAAACCCCGGGCCGGGTGTCTGCTAGTGTCGTTCGTGCCATGCGCGGACTGCTCCTGCTTATCCGCCGCGGCGGGGGCCGTTAAGGCCGGCTCCCTCGCCGCGGGTTATTGGCGTGACCGCTGGCCGCCGCCCGATCGGCACAGGAGCGAATCTTCTCATGCAACCCCAGCCGGACTCTGTCCAGCCGCACGTACCTCATAATCAGATGCCGGGCCAGGAAGCACACCGTGGTGTCCGGCAGCAGCCCAGTGGCATGCCCTGCCAGCGCTACACCCCGTTCCGCCCGGTGCACCTGCCGGACCGGACCTGGCCCGGCCAGAGCATCACGACCGCCCCCCGGTGGCTGTCCACCGACCTCAGGGACGGCAACCAGGCCCTGATCGACCCGATGAGCCCAGCCCGTAAGCGGACCATGTTCGACCTGCTGGTCCGGATGGGCTACAAGGAGATCGAGGTCGGCTTCCCGTCGGCCAGCCAGGCCGACTTCGACTTCGTGCGCAGCCTCATCGAGGACGGCCGGATCCCCGATGATGTGCAGATCTCGGTGCTGACCCAGGCCCGGGACGAGCTCATCGAGCGGACCGTGCAGTCGCTGGCCGGGGCGCCCCGGGCCACCGTGCACATGTACAACGCGACCGCGCCGGTGTTCCGCCGGGTGGTGTTCGGCAACGACCGCGCCGAGACCAAGGAGCTGGCCGTGGCGGGCACCCGGTCGGTGGTCAAGTACGCCGAGCAGTACCTGGGCGACTGCGACTTCGGCTACGAGTACTCGCCCGAGATCTTCATGGACACCGAACTGGACTTCGCGGCCGACGTGTGCGGCGCGGTGATGGATGTCTGGCAGCCCGGTCCCGGCCGGGAGATCATCATCAACCTGCCGTGCACCGTCGAGCGGTCCACGCCCAACGTGTACGCGGACCAGATCGAGTGGATGAGCCGCAACATGCCGCACCGCGAGCACGTCTGCCTGTCCGTACACACGCACAACGACCGGGGCACCGCGGTAGCCGACGCCGAGCTGGCCGTGCTGGCCGGCGCGAACCGGATCGAGGGCTGCCTGTTCGGCAACGGGGAGCGGACCGGCAACGTGTGCCTGGTCACGCTGGGCCTGAACCTGTTCAGCCAGGGCATCGACCCGATGATCGACTTCTCCGACATCGACGAGATCCGGCGCACCGTCGAGTACTGCAACCAGCTTCCGGTGCACCCGCGGCACCCGTACGCGGGCGACCTGGTCTACACCGCGTTCTCCGGCTCGCACCAGGACGCGATCAAGAAGGGGTTCGAGGCGCTGCAGCAGGACGCGGCGGCGGCGGGCGTGCCGGTCGGCGACTTCCCCTGGGAGGTGCCCTACCTGCCGGTCGACCCGCAGGACGTAGGCCGCAGCTACGAGGCGGTCATCCGGGTCAACTCGCAGTCCGGCAAGGGCGGCGTGGCCTACATCATGAAGGCCGAGCACCAGCTCGACCTGCCACGGCGGCTGCAGATCGACTTCTCCCGGGTGGTCCAGGCGCACACCGACGAGGAAGGCGGCGAGGTGACGCCGGCCCAGATGTGGCAGGCGTTCGCCGACGAGTACCTGGCCGAGGGGCCGGTGGCGCTGCTCACCCACCAGACCTCGTCGGTGGTGGACGCGAAGCACGCGCTCAGCGTGGAGATCCGGGTGGACGGCGAGCCGCGCCAGGTGGAGGGCACCGGCAACGGGCCCATCTCCGCGTTCTGCGACGCGCTGGCCAGTGTGGGCATCGGCGTCCGGGTGCTCGACTACGCCGAGCACGCGCTGCGGCCGGGCAGCGACGCGCAAGCCGCCGCCTACGTGGAATGCGAGATCGGCGGCCAGGTCTGGTGGGGGGTGGGCGTCGACTCGAACACGGCGACCGCCTCGATGCGCGCAGTGCTCTCCGCGCTGAACCGGTCCCGGCGCAGCGGCCGGGTCAGGGCGGTCGGCAAGGGGGTGCGCCGCACCAAGTCCC
>DATCUG010000562.1:0-6629 GCA_036567525.1 Streptosporangiaceae bacterium
CCGCGGCCCGGGCGCACATCACGCTGTCGCCGGCCACCGGTCCGCCGGATGCGGTCGTCCGGGTGTCCGGATCCGGCTTCGCCACCCGCGAGATCGTGCACATCTCCCTCGATGACCAGGATCACACGGTCGCGCACTGCAATCGCCGCGGCAGCTTCTCCGGGGCGCAGGTCAAGGTGGGCTCGGTGGCGCCCGGCCGGTACCAGGTCACGGCGGTGGGCAGGCGTACCGGCCGCCAGGCCAGCGCGGCGTTCACCGTGCACGACAACTGGGCTCAGTTCGGCTACGGGCCCCCAGCGCACCGGATTCAACGACAACGAGTTCGTGCTGTCCCCGTCCGCCGTGCCCGGGCTCGCTCCGGCCTGGCGCTTCAGCACCGGCAACGAGGTGTTCTCGTCCCCGGCGGTGGTGAACGGGGTGGCCTACGTCGCCTCGATGAGCAGCGCGGTGTACGCGCTGAACGCGGCTACCGGTGCGCGGCGCTGGACGTTCCGCAGCAACGGCGCGGTCAGCTCGTCCCCGGCCGTGGTGGGCGGCCGGGTCTTCGTCGGGTCGCAGGGCAGCCGGGTGTACGCGCTCAGCGCGGCCACCGGGGCCAGGCGGTGGCGGGTGCGGCTGCGCACCGAGGTGGACGCGTCCCCGGCGCTGGCGGACGGTGTGCTGTATGTGCCCGGTGACGCTGGCGAGCTGTACGCGTTGCGCGCCGCGACCGGCGCCCGGCTGTGGCAGGTGGGCGTGCCCGGCCACGCCGACTCCGCGCCGGCCGTCGCACTCGGCGTGGTCTACCTCGGCACCGATCACACCGACGTGGGGGATCTCCTCGCGTTCGATGGGGCCACCGGCAAACCGGTCTGGGACATCACGGACAGCGACGGGGCGGTCGACGCCGCGCCCGCCGTGGCCAGCGACGTCGTGTACTGGGCGGCCAACGGAAGCGTGTCCGCCACCAGCGTGATCACCGGCAAGAACCTGTGGTCGGTCAGCGTGGGTGCGATGCCGATGGACTCCGATCCGGCGGTCGCCGACGGGGTGGTTTATGTCGGTGCGTCCGACGGCAACCTGTACGCCTTCGACGCGGCTACGGGCAGCCAGCTCTGGGCCTACAACACCGGCAGCCCGATCCAGAGCTCCCCGGCGGTGGCGGACGGCCGGGTCTATGTCGGCTCCGACAACGGCGACGAGTACGCGTTCGCCGTGCCGCCGGGAGGCTAACCGGGCCGGCCAGACGTGGTGGCCGGCGTGTGAGCCAAGCATTTGGTGGTGCAGGAGTTAAAGTGCAGCCGTGGCCCTCATCGCCCGGATCGCCTTAGTTGCCTCGGTCGTGACTGGGCTCGGCCTGGCCGCGGCACCTGCTGCTCAGGCACGGGCTGTCCAGGCACGGGCCGCCGCGGCGCCCCGGCTGGCGGTCCCGGCGCAGCTAGTGCTCTCGGTGGCTAGCGGGCCGCCGGGCACCGTTATCCGGGTGTCAGGATCTGGCTTCGCGGCTGGCGAGCGGGTGCGGATCTCGCTGGCGGCCATCGGGCACACGGTCGTGCGGGCCAATCGCCGCGGCAGCTTTTCCCGGACCCCGGTCAAGGTGACGGTGAGGTCTGTTCCCGGCAGGTACCGCGTCGCGGCGGTGGGCCGGCGGTCCGGCCGGCTGGCCGCCGCGACGTTCACCGTGCACACCAACTGGGCCCAGTACGGCTACGGGCCCGCGCGGATGAGCCACAACGTGTACGAGAACACGCTGTCCACGTCCGCCGTGCCCGGGCTCAGCGTGGCCTGGCGCTTCAACACCGGGAACGAGGTGCTGTCCTCCCCGGCCGTGGTGAACGGGAGTGCTTACCTCGGCTCGCAGAACGACGCGGTGTACGCGCTGAACGCGGCCACCGGGACCCGGCGCTGGACGTTCCGCACCGACGGCGCGGTCGACTCCTCCCCGGCCGTGGTGGGCGGGAAGCTCTACGTCGGGTCGGAGGGCAGCCGGGTATACGCGATCGGCACCGTCCACGGGGTGCAGCGGTGGGTGTACCGCACCGGTGCCGCCGTCTTCGGCTCGCCGGTGGTGTGGAACCAGACGGTGTACGTCGCCGCGACGAACGGGACCGTGTACGCGTTCAACGCGGCCACCGGGGCCTGGCGGTGGCGGGTGAAGCTGCGCACCGAGGTGGCCGCCTCGCTGGCCCTGGCCAACGGGGTGGTGTACGTCCCGGCCGAGCCCGGCGAGCTGTACGCGCTGAACGCGGCCACCGGGGAGAGGCTGTGGCAGGCCGGCCTGCCTGGCTACGCCGTGTCCTCGCCGGCCGTCGCGGGCGGCCGGGTCTACCTCGGCACCGAGCACACCGGCGTGGGTGACCTGCTCGCGTTCAGCGCGGTCACCGGCAAGCGGATCTGGGACATCCGGGACGGCAGCGGGGCGGTCGACGCCGCGCCGGCCGTGGCGAACGGGGTCGTGTACTGGGTCGCCGGTGGCCGCGTGCACGCCACCAAGGCGGCTACGGCCACCAGCATCTGGTCGGTCAGCCTGGGCCCGGTGCAGCTGCAGTCCGATCCCGCGGTCGCGGACGGGGTGCTGTACTTCGGCGCGGGCAACGGCAACCTGTACGCCCTGGACGCCGCCGACGGCAGCCGGCTTGCGGTGTTCAGCACCGGCGGGCCGGTCGAGAGCTCCCCAGTGGTGGCCGACGGCCGGGTCTACGTAGGCTCCGGCAACCACGACGAGTACGCCTACGCCCGGCCCGCCGCACCATCGTGATCAACCGTTCGGTGTCGTGATAGCGGCAGCGATCGGTTGATCATCGCGGAAGGCCGGGCTAGGGGGAGTCCCAGTGGGGTGGGCGGTCGCGCAGGTAGCGGTCGTCGTCTGGGTCGGGCTCGTCGCCCCAGCCGAGGTCGGTCTCGTCCTCGCCCTGCACCGGGTCGTCATCGGGCGGCATCGCGGTCATCCGTTCCTGAGCTCATCCGTTCCTGAAGAGGGCGCTGTAGGCGTTCAGCGCGGGCTGGCCGCCCAGGTGCGCGTACAGCACGGTGGAGTCCCGGCTGATCTCGCCGGTGCGGACCAGGTCGATGAGGCCGGCCATCGACTTGCCCTCGTACACCGGGTCGATGATCATGCCTTCCAGCCGGCCGGTGAGCCGGATCGCGTCCAGCGTGGACTGCACCGGGATGCCGTAGTAGTCGCCCGCCCAGCCCTCCAGCACGGTGATCTCGTCGTCGCGCAGCGGGCGGCCGAGGCCGATCCGGGCCGCGGTGTCCTGGGCGATCTTGGCCACCTGAGCCCGGGTCTCCCCGATCTTGGCCGACGCGTCGATACCAAGTACCCGGCGCGGCCGGTCCTGGCCGGCGAAGCCGGCGATCATCCCGGCGTGGGTGGACCCGGTGACGCTGCACACGATGATCGTGTCGAAGAACACGCCCAGCTCGCGTTCCTGCTGCTGCACCTCGTAGGCCCAGTTGGCGAAGCCGAGCCCGCCCAGGGGGTGGTCGGACGCGCCGGCCGGGATCGGGTAGGGCACGCCGCCGCCGGCCCGGACGTCGTCCAGCGCCTGCTCCCAGCTCGACTTGACGCCGATGCCGAAACCGGCCTCGACCAGCTCAACCTCGGCGCCCATGATCCGGGACAGCAGGATGTTGCCCACCCGGTCGTTGACCACATCCGGCCAGTCCACCCAGCTTTCCTGGACCAGCCGGGCCTTGAGGCCCAGCCGGGCCGCGACCGCGGCCACCTGCCGGGTGTGGTTGGACTGCACGCCGCCGATCGACACCAGGTGGGTGGCGCCCTGCCGCAGTGCGTCAGGGACCAGGTACTCCAGCTTCCGGGTCTTGTTGCCGCCGTAGGCCAGCCCGGAGTTGCAGTCCTCCCGCTTGGCCCACACCGCGGCCCCGCCCAGGTACTCGGTCAGCCGGTCCAGCCGGTGCACCGGGGACGGGCCGAACAGCAGCGGGTAGCGCGGGAAATCATTCAGGCTGGTCACCTACCGCACCTTAGTCGCCGTCGAGCGAGTGACGCTGCGGCGTGACCCCGGCGAAGTCGGCCGGGATCAGCGGGGCCGGGGTCAGGTGCTGGGCGCGGATCGCCCGGAGCAGCCGTACCAGCTGGTGCCCCAGTCCCGGCGCCCAGTGCAGCAGCACGATCTCGCCGGGCTCCAGCTTGCGGCCGTCCCAGGTGTGCACGGCGCCGGTGCTGCCCACCGTGGCGCTCCAGCCGACCAGGGCCGTGAGCCCGCCCCGGGACGCCGCCGCCTCGACGGTCCGGTCGAACGCCCCGTACGGCGGCCGTCCCATGACCGGGGTGTGGCCGAGCAGCCGGCCGAGGCCCGCCCGGGCCCGTCCCCATTGCGTGCTGGCCTGGCCCAGGCTCAGCTTGGTCAGGTTGGGATGGGACACGGTGTGGTCGCCGACCGTGCCGCCGGCCGCGACGAACGCCCGCCAGTAGGGCAGGTTCCGCTGCGCGGCCTGCAGGATGAGGAACGCCGTCACCGGCAGGTGGGTCTGCCGCATCAGGTCCAGCACCTTGGCGCTCGGCGTCCAGCCGTCGTCGACCGTGATGTAGATGGCCCGGCGGGCCGGGTTGGCGAAGGAATAGACCGGGATCTCGTGCATGGCCGGGATGGCCACCCGGATCGCGGCCTGCTCACCGTCCCGGGCCGTTACCGTGAGCACGGCCCGGCACGGCGCCGGGCCGCGGGCCACCGCGACCTGGGTGGCGGCCACCACGCTGACCGTGTCCTGGCCGCACAGCGGCCGCGGCGCACGCCGGCGCAGCGGGCCGGACACCGAGACGAGCAGGCCCGCCGCGGTGTGCCGGGCGGCGGTGACCCGCAGCGGCCGCGGCATGGCTACCGTCACCGTCTGCTGAGCCGGCCGCGGCCCGGCCACCTGGACCTGGAGCTGGATCCGCCGGCCGGGCGGCACCGGGACCCGGACCACCCCGCCCGGGGCGGACTGCTGGGCCTGGCCGGCCCCGGACACCACGAGATGGCTGTGGGCCAGGATCTGGCGGCCGGACGCGCCGGCGCCCGGGGTCATCCGCAGCGTCACGGTGTTCGAGGCAGGAGACAGCGCCCAGGCCACCCCGGGCGTCCCGGAGGCCGCGGCGGCCGCGCCCTGGCCCACCCAGGCCACGCCCAGGCCGACGAAAATCAGCGCTACCGCCAGCAATATAAGAACAAGCCGGCGTGAATCCACAATTCCGGCCCGGCTGCGGATATCAGCATTCCAGCTCACGGGAAATTAGAATCACACATTCGCCCGGAAATACGTGCACGCCGCGCCGGCCCAGGTCAAGGCGGGATTAGAAGCCGGAAAGCGCTCAATACCGCCTTATTCAGCCAGCCGCGGCGCGCTCGCCTAGAGTGCTGATCGCCTGCTCGGTCCAGGCCAGGCTGGCCCGGTGCACGGCGAGGCCGTGCTCGACGGCCAGCCGGGCAGCCAGGCTGGCGCCGAGGTCCGGGCCGGCGCTGGCCTGCTCCAGCGAGGCCACGAACCCGGCCAGCGCGGCACGCAGGCTGGCCAGGAACCCGAGCACCTCGTCCGCGGGCAGCACGTCCGCCATCAGCACGAAGCGCAGCAGGTGCATACCGAGGTCCTGGGCGACAGTGGCCGGCCGCACCGGCTCACGGAGCCAGCCGAGGTGGGCCTCCTGGCCATCCGGGGTGAGCTGGTAGACGCGGCGCAGCCGCCCGCCGGCGGCGGCCCGGCGCGCTTCCGAGCGGAGCAGTCCGCGCCGCTCCAGCCGGTCCAGCGCCGGGTACAGGGCGCCAGAACTCGGCTGGTAGACGCCCATCGGGCTGGTCGCGAACCGGCGCTTGAGGTCGTAACCGCTGGCCGGCCGGGCGAAGATCATGCCGAGCAGCACGTGCTCGAAGCTGGTGAGCTGTGATCGCGGCATGAACGTGGCGCCCTCGGTCCGGTCCGGCCAGCGGGCCTCCGCCGGCCTTTCGTTAGGTCGATTCGACTTATAGTCTAGGCATCGTGGAGTCCAAGCGGCTGCGGTCGGTCACGATGATCGCGGTGTTCGACGTGGCTGGGCCACTGGTGGCCTACAACGTGCTCCGCTCAGCCGGGTTCAGCTCGGTGAGCGCGCTCGTGCTGAGCGGCGTGTTCCCGGCCATCGGGGTGACCATCGGCATCATTCAGCACCGCCGGGTCGACGCGCTCGGCGTCCTGGTCCTGGCCGGTATCGCGGCCGGTGCGGTGATTGGGCTGGTCAGCCACAACGCACGGCTGGTGCTGGACGAGGGGTCGGTGCCGACGGCGGTGTTCGGCCTGATCTGCCTGGGCTCGCTGGGCACACCGGAGCCGCTGATGTACCGGCTGGCGGTGGAGTTCATCGGCCCGGACACCCCGAAGGGCCAGGAGTTCACCGGGCTGTGGCAGTACGCGGAGTTCCGGCGGGTGTTCCGGGTCATCACCGCGGTATGGGGGACCGGCTTCCTGGCCGAGGCGGTGGCCCGGGTGGTCATCGTGCAGAACACCTCGACCGGGACCGCGCTGGCCATCTCGAAGGTGCTGCCGTACGCGGTGGCCGCCGTGCTGATGGCCTGGACGTTCGGCTACGGCCAGTACCAGAAGCGCAAGGGCGAGCGGCTGGCCGCCGCCGCGGCAGCAGCTGCCCCGTCTGTCGGCGTACCAGGGTCGGGGGATAC
>DATCUG010000563.1:0-2061 GCA_036567525.1 Streptosporangiaceae bacterium
GGCTCTCGATCACGCCGTCCCGGCCAGTCCCGGGGCACCGGCTCCCCCGGCCACGGCCACCGTCACCGCGGCGGTCACGTTCCGCGGGCTGACCAGCGGGCAGACGGCCAGCGTGACGGTCACCGGCACGGCCACCGGCCAGGTGCTGGCCAGCGCGACGGTCACCCCGGCCACCGACGGGACCGCGACCCGGACGCTGACCGTCACCGGCCTGCCCGCGGCCGAGCCGGTCACCGTGCTGGCCCGGGGCGGCACCGAAGAGTGCCGGGCCAGCCTCGGCACCGGCTCCGCGCCGCCGGCGCTGAGCTGCCAGAAAGCCGGCTAAGGCCCGTCGGGTAGATCCTCAGCCGGGAAGCCGAGCTCGGCCAAGATCGCCGCGGTGTGCTGGCCGAGGGCGGGCACCGGGCCCATGGCCGCCTCCCGGCCCGGCATGGTCACCGGGGGCAGCAGAGCACGCACTGGGCCGCCGGGGGTGTCCGCCGCCCGCCACCGGTCCCGGGCGGCGAGCTGCGGGTGTTCGGCGAACTCGGCCGGGGTCCGCATCCGGGCATTGGCGATGCCGGCCGCGTCCAGCCGGGCCTCGATCTCGTCCGCGGGCAGCTCAGCCAGCACGGCGGTGATGATCCCAGTCAGCTCGGCGCGATGCGCGACCCGGTCCGAGTTGGTGGCGAACCGCTCGTCCTCGATCAGCTCCGGGCGGCCGAGCACCTTGTCGCACAGCAGCGACCACTCGCGAGCGTTCTGTACGCCCAGGAATACCTGGCTCCCGCCGGCCGCGGCGTACGGACCGTACGGTTCGATGATGGCGTGCCGGGCGCCGGTCCGCTCGGCGGGCCGGTCACCGTACACGCTGTAGTAGTACGGCTGGCTCATCCACTCGCCCAGCGCATCCAGCATGGCCACCTGGAAGCTGCCGCCGCGGCCGGTCCGCTCCCGCTCGTACAGCGCGGTCAGCACGCCGGTGTAGGCGTACATGCCGGCCGCGATGTCGGCCACCGAGATGCCCGCCTTGGCCGGCTCGTCCGGGGGGCCGGTCACCGAGAGCAGCCCGGCCTCGCACTGAACCAGCAGGTCGTAGGCCTTCTTCTGGCGGTACGGGCCGTCCGGGCCGTAGCCGCTGACCGAGCAGTAGATCAGCCGGGGGTGCCGGGCGGTCAGCTCGGCGGCGCCGAAGCCGGCCCGCTCGGCGGCGCCGGGCGCCAGGTTCTGCACCAGCACGTCGGCGCGGCCGATGAGCGCGGCCAGCACGGCCTGGCCGCCGGCTGATTTGAGGTCCAGCTCGATGGACTCCTTGCCCCGGTTCAGCCAGATGAAGTAGCTGGACTGGCCGCGGGTGGCCTGGTCGTAATGCCGGGCGAAGTCGCCGCTGCCGGGCCGCTCGACCTTGATCACCCGGGCCCCGAGGTCGGCCAGCTGGCGGGTGGCGAACGGGGCGGCCACCGCCTGCTCCAACGCGACCACGGTGATGCCGTCCAGCGGCAAGCCTGGTGCCCCGCCCATCATGGCGCGACCGAGCCGCGCTTGATCAGCTGGCGGGCGATGACGTTGCGCTGGATCTCGTTGGTGCCCTCGCCGACGATCATCAATGGCGCGTCCCGGAAGTAGCGTTCCACGTCGAACTCGGTGGAGTAGCCATACCCACCGTGGATGCGGATCGCGTTCAGCGCCAGCTCCATGGCCGTTTCAGAGGCGAACAGCTTGGCCATGCCCGCCTCCATGTCCGCGCGCAGGCCGGCCTCGTACCGGCGGGCGGCGTACAGCACGAGCTGGCGGGCGGCGGTCAGCCTGGTCGCCATGTCGGCGAGGTAGTTGCTGATCGACTGGTGCTGCCAGATCGGCTTGCCGAACGTCTCGCGCTGCTGCGCGTAGCGCAGCGCGTCTTCCAGCGCGGCCCGGCCCACGCCGAGGGCCCGGCAGGCGACCTGGATGCGGCCGATCTCCAGGCCCCGCATCATCTGGGCGAACCCCTCGCCCTCGGTCCCGCCGAGCAGCGCTGTCGCGGGGACGCGGAAGTCGTCGAAGGCCAGCTCGCAGCTCTCAACGCCCTTGTAGCCGAGCTTG
>DATCUG010000564.1:0-10271 GCA_036567525.1 Streptosporangiaceae bacterium
GAGCTAAGCGGGCCGCGACCGATGCTGCGCTATCTGGAAGACCTGATTAAGCCCTGGCGCAGACGCTCCACCGTTGACACCTAGTTTCACTAGGCATAGGATTGCTTGGTATGGACGTTCCGGAGCAGCGGCCGGCTACCCGGGCCGACCTGAGCCTGGCTGCCTGCCAGGCGACCGGGGTGTACCTGCTCACCGTGTGCGCGATCAGCTTTGCGGTTTACCGCATGGCCCGGCAGTCTGTCTCCAGCAGCCCGCCCGGCCGGTACCCATTCGCCTCGCCGCGGGGCTACACCGGCTCGCCCGGGCTGTGGCTGGGCTGCGGAATCGCGGGCCTGGCCCTGCTGGCCGGATACCACGTCGCGCGCTGGGTCCAGCGGCGCCGGCGGCACCGCCCGGGCCAGGTACCTGACGTGTTCTACCCACTCACGGCCGGGGTGTTCTGCGTCGCGCTCACCGTGCTGCTGGCGAGCTGATCAGCTCACCTGGCCGATGGGCCGGCCGGCCGTGCTGTCCACGTGTGCGGGGATGTCGCCGTCGTGCCGGTCGCCGGTGGTCATCGTCCCGGCTGGCTCGAACATCAGGATCGCGCCGCCCGGCGACGAGGGCTTGTGCTCGGTGCCCCTGGGCACCACGAAGATCTCCCCGGCGTGCAGGGTGACGGTGCGCTCGCGGCCGTCCTCCCGCAGCGCGATGCCGACCTGGCCGTCGAGGATCAGGAAGAACTCGTCGGTGTGCTCGTGCACGTGCCAGATGTGCTCGCCCCGGACATGCGCGATCCGGACGTCGTAGTCGTTGACGCGGCCGACGATCCGCGGGCTGTACACGTCGCTGAAGCCGGCCAGCGCCTGGCTGAGGTTCACGGGAGTATCTGTCATACGGTTATCCTCCCCCGCGCGGTCAGGACTCCAGGTATTTGATGGCGGCCAGCACCCGGCGGTTGTCCTGCTGCGACGGGGGCAGGCCGAGCTTGGCGAAGATGCTGGCCACGTGCTTCTCCACCACCCGGGGCGAGATGGTGAGCGTGTCGGCGATGGGGGCGTTGGAGCGGCCCTGGGCGATCAGCGCGAGCACCTCCCGCTCCCGCGGGGTGAGCACGGCCAGCGCGTCGGCGCGGCGGCTGGCGCTGAGCAGCTGGCGGACCACTTCCGGGTCGAGCACGGTACCGCCCGCCGCCACCCGGCTGATCGCGTCGATGAAGTCGCTCACGTCGGCCACCCGGTCCTTGAGCAGGTAGCCGACCCCGCCCGATGCCCCGGCGAACAGCTCCGCCGCGGACTGGGTCTCGATGTACTGGGAGAAGACCAGCACGCCGACCTGGGGGTGGTCGCGGTGGATGGCCTGGGCGGCGCGCAGCCCCTCGTCGGTGTGGGTGGGCGGCATCCGCACGTCGATGATGGCCACGTCCGGCCGGTGCGCGTCGACCGCCTGCTGCAGGGCGGTGGCATCGGCCACCGCGGCGACCACGTCATGTCCCCGGCGGGCCAGCGTCTGGGTCAGCCCATCGCGCATGATGGCGGCGTCTTCGGCGAGCACGATGCGCAGGCCGGAACGGGAGGGCGGCGTCACGCGTGCCTCGGCAGCTCGATGGTGACCACGGTGGGACCGCCGGGCGGGCTGGTCACGTCCAGCCGGCCATCCACGGTCTGCACCCGGGCCAGCAGGCCGGCCAGCCCGCCGCCCGGCACCACCTGGGCGCCGCCTGCCCCATCGTCGGTCACCGTCAGCAGCAGCCGGTCCACCTGGTCGGTGACGGTGATCGTAGCCTGGCTGGCCCCGCTGTGCTTAGCCACGTTGGCCAGCAGTTCCGCGGTGCAGAAATAGGCGATGGCGGCGATGGCCGGCGACGGCTGCGTGCTGCCGACGTGCAGGCCGGCTGGTACCGCACTGGTCTCGGCCAGGCTGGCCAGCGCGGGGCCGAGGCCGCGGTCGAGCACCGGCGGGTGAATCCCGCGGGCCAGATCGCGCAGCTCGGCCAGGGTTTCCTTGGCGTTCTGGTGGGCCGCGCTGACCAGCGTCCGGGTCCGGTCGCCAGCCTCGGCAGGCGCCGTGTCCAGGTTCTCCTTGATCTCGCCCAGCGTCATGGCCAGCGCGGCCAGCCGCACCTGGGCCCCGTCGTGCAGGTCACGTTCGATGCCGCGCAGCCGGGCCGCCGCCTCGTCGATGGCCCGGGCCCGGCGGTCCTGGAGTTCGGTGGCCCGCTGCGCGGCCGCGGCGATCCGGGCCTGCGCGTCCCGCTCGGCTTCGGCCCGGGCCGTGCGCTCCTCCAGCGAGGCGTAGTACTCACGCCGGTAGCGGTAGGCCATGGAGTCGCCCAGCACCCAGGCGGCCAGGGCCGTGCCGCCGAGCCCGGCGGCCGCGATGAAGGCCAGATTCGGCGAGGGCGGGAACTGGGCCGGGGCCCACCGGGTGATGGTCACGCCGGTGGCCAGCAGGCAGGCCCCCAGCGCGGTCACCGAGATACGCCGGGGACGGTGCGCGGCCACGGTGTACAGCAGCACCGGGATGACCACGTCGGTGGCGGTGGGCTCCAGCGCACGGACCGGCGCCACCTCCCCGTGCGGCTGCATGCCGAACAGGACCTGGGCGGCGGCGATGAGCAGCGCCGCGGTGAACGCGGCCACCGGGTAGCGCCGCCGCAGCAGCACGGTGGCGGCCAGCAGCGCGCTGACCAGCACGGCGGCGGCCACGCTGAGCGGCGGGTGGGTCGGCCACTGGGCAAAGCTGATCGCGCACAGCAGCACGGCCAGCACGCCATCCAGCAGCACCGGGTGATCGCGCAGCCGGGCTGCTGTGGTGAGCATGCGCTCAGCGTATGCACGTTCCGCTGGCGCTGGCGGCTGTCGCGCCGCCGACCGTGCGCTCATCTCAGTTACCCGACCGAGACCCGGCCCGGGCCGCGCAGCACGAGGGCCTGCCACCGGAAACCGGCGTCCGGCTGGCATGGTGTCCGCTCCACCTCGTCGCCGGTGATGGTGACGGTGAACCGGCCGCTGATCCCGCGGTACGCGCCGGTGCCGGAACCCGGCACGACGGGCATCGGCGCACTAGCGGTCAGGTAGTCCGAGCAGGTGCGCGGGTAGATCGGCTCGTGGCTGGTCACCGCGGTGAACTTCTTGTCCAGCCCGGTGATGCTGAGCTTGAACGACCCGCGGGTCAGCTTGAGCTCCAGGTCATGGGTGTGCGACGGGTCGACCTGGCCGTTGCCGAACACGGTCTGGGCGGGCCCGTAATCGCCGATTGCCCCGGTCACGATGGCCTGGAAGTCCGGCCCGTCGCTGTTGATGCTGTACACCATCAGGTGTGCGGTGTGGCTGGGCGCGGCCGCGGTTGCGCCGGTGCTGGCCGCGGACGCGGCGCAGCCGGTGACGGCCAGCGCGCCGGCCAGCGCGCCGGTCAGGCCGAGCCGGGCGGCCGGGCGGTGGCTGAGCATGGGTGTCTCCTTGCCTGGT
Organism: Streptosporangiaceae bacterium; assembly: GCA_036567525.1. GTDB lineage: Bacteria > Actinomycetota > Actinomycetes > Streptosporangiales > Streptosporangiaceae > RYN-230. The sequence goes on from DATCUG010000564.1 coordinate 3,450, forward strand.
TTCCAGTTAGGCGTCACGGCGGCGGAGCAGCAGCGCCCCCGCGGCCAGGACGATGGCTGTGTAGCCGCCGAACACGGCAAACTCGCCCCAGGCGCTGAACACATGCTGCGGGAGCTGGCGTTCGGTGGAAGTGATTGCATTTATCACATCGCCGCCCGGCAACCACCGCACCGAATCCGCGTACCACTGGCTGGGCAGCGCTTTGGCTAGTTGCGGGATCAGGAAAAGCAGCCCGTAGGCGGCGGTGAGCGCGCCCGCCGTGCTGCGCAGCATGGCGCCGAGGCCCAGGCTGAACAGGCCGGACAGCACGACGTACAGGGCGGTGGCCAGCACGGCGCGCAGCACGTCCGGCTGGCCGAGCGTCGCGGCCTGATGCGTGCTGCGCAGCAGGTACTGGCCGGTGAAGAACGCGGCCAAGCTGGTCGCCAGGGCGACGGCCAGGGTGACCGCGGCCAGCACGACGGCCTTGGCCGTGAACACCACACCACGGCGGGGCAGCACGGTCAGCGACGTGCGGATCATCCCGGTGGAGTACTCCGAGGTGATGGCGAGCGTGCCCAGCACCACGACGACGAGCTGGCCGAGCAGGGCCAGCCCGACCACGCTGTCCTGGGTCGCATCAAACGCCCGCTGCCCGGGCGGCAGCTGCGCCCAGTGCGCGGCCTCGCCCGCGCAGTTCGCTACCGACCAGGCGATGCCCGCCAGCACCAGCAGCAGCAGCGCCCAGTAGGTGGACCGGACCGAGCGCAGCTTGGTGAACTCGGAGCGGAGCGCCCCGGCCAGGCCGGCCCGGCGCCCCCGGGCCGGGCCGGCGTCCAGGCTGCTCCGCGCGGCGGTGATGGCAGTCATCTCAGGCCTCCGTTACGGCCGGCACCCCGGCCTGGTACTCGACGCTGTCCGCGGTCAATTCCATGAACGCCTCCTCGAGCGAGGCCCGGGCGGGCGCCAGGTGGTGCAGCGCGATGCCGGTGGCCAGGGCGAGGTCACCGATCCGGGCCTCGGGCAGGCCGCGCACTTCCAGCTCCAGGTCGCCCGCGGCGGCCAGCGATGCTGTGCCGCCCGCAGCGGTGACCGCCCGGGCCAGCGCGTCCGGCTGCGGCGTCCGGACCAGCACCGCCTGCCCGGTGCCCCGCGCGATGAACTCGGCCATGCTGCAATCGGCGATGAGCCGGCCGCGGCCAATCACGATCAGGTGATCGGCGGTGTTTTCCATTTCCGACATCAGGTGGCTGGACACGAAAACCGTGCGGCCCTCCGCGGCCAGCGATCTCATCAGCGTGCGGATCCACAGAATGCCTTCCGGATCCAGCCCATTGACCGGTTCGTCGAACATCACGATTCCCGGGTCACCGAGCAGCGCCGCGGCGATGCCCAGCCGCTGGCTCATGCCGAGAGAGAATCCCCTGGACCGTTTCCCGGCCACCTCGGCCAGCCCGACCAGGCCGAGCACCTCATCCACCCGGTGCGGCGGAATGTCATTGGTCTGCGCCAGGCAGCGCAGGTGGTTGCGGGCGCTGCGGCCGCCATGCACCGCCCGCGCGTCCAGCAGCGCGCCCACCTCGCGCATCGGGCTGGCCAATTGCGCATATGGCCGGCCATTGATGGTGACGGCGCCGGCACTGGGATAGTCCAGGCCCAGAATGAGCCGCATGGCCGTGGTCTTGCCTGCGCCGTTCGGGCCGAGAAAACCCGTCACGATGCCAGGGCGGACCGTGAAGCTGAGCTCGTCCACCGCGAGGGTGGCGCCAAAACGTTTGGAAAGCCCATCTACCTCGATCACCGGGCATTCTCCTTAACGGCGTGGTTGCGACAGCAATCACGCTACGGAGATGCCGGGCGCAGCGGCAGCAGGCCATCACCCAACCTGGTATGCCGGTTTTCACCCAGGCGCCAAAAGGCGCGCGTCTTACGGCACCTGGGAGGGCACCCGGGCGGGAGTGGTCGCGCTGCCCAGGATGGCCGGGCCGACGAACTTAGGCGCCTTGGGCAGCGTCATGTGCTCGAGGTGAGTGATGGTGAAGCCAGCGTCCTGGACCGAGGCCAGGGTGGGCCGGTTGCAGTCACAGCAGACCACGAGCCGGTTGAGCCAGTTGAACCGGTCCTGCAGCCGGGCCAGGGCCGGGTCGTCGGCGCGCAGGTGCTCGAGGAACAGGAACTGACCGCCCGGCCGGAGCACCCGCCGCACTTCGCGCAGCGCCCGCGGCTGGTCCTCCACCCCGCACAGCACCAGCGTGGACACCACCACGTCGAACGTGCCGTCCTCGAACGGGAGGTCCTCGGCCGGGGCGCGCAGCACCTGGGCGGCCGGGGCCTGCTGCCGGGCCTTGCGCTGCAGGCGACGCAGCATTTGCGGCTGCGGTTCGGTGATGGTCAGCGAGTCGACCGCTGGGCCGTAGTGCGGCAGGTTGTGACCGGTTCCGCCGCCGATCTCGAGCACCTGCCCGGCCGCCCCGGCCAGCAGCTGGGCACGGAAGTCAGCCAGCCCGGCCCGCTCAGTGCCGGCCATCTGATGGTCATACGTCAGTGCGAAGAATCGGGCCCGGAGTGTCATGGCTGCCTCATTTCGGATCGCTGAGATGGCTGTTGACCCGAACGTACGGAGACACCCGTACCCGGCACATGAGGCGAACTCCCCATCTTCGGGCCGGGAGGTCAAGATGGGTTAAAATCGCCTGATGGGGGGTGGGGCCACCGAGCCGCGAGTCCGGCTGGCTGAGCTGGTCGCGGCGCTGTCGCTCGGTGTGGATCTGGGCTTTGGCCAGCCGATGGAACACGTGCTGCGGCAGTGCCTGATCGCACTGCGGCTGGCTGGCTGGGCGGGGCTGGGCGAGCCAGACCGGGCGGCCGTGTACTACACCGCGCTGCTGGTCAACATCGGCTGTCACTCTGATGCGCACGAGCAGGCCAAGTGGTTCGGCGATGACATCGCGCTGAAGTCGGGCAAGTACGCCCATGAGCTGGGCAGCGTGCGCGGGGTGCTGGCCACCATGCGGCTGGTCGGGGCGGGCAACCCACCGCTGCACCGGTTCCGGGTCGGGCTGGAGTTCGCGCTGACCGGGCATCGTGAGCTGGACGGGATGATCGCCCAGCACGCGAAACTGGCGCAAACCCTGGCTGAGCAGCTGGATCTCTCCGCGCAGGTCAGCGAGGCCATTGGCGCTGCCTACGAGCAGTGGGACGGGCGGGGCTGGCCAGGGCGGCTGAAGGGCGGCGCGGTGCCCCTCGCGGCCCGGATCGCCCAGCTGTCCGAGTTCATGGAGGTGGCGCACCGCGTCGGTGGCATCCACGGCGCCACCACCCTGGCCCGGCGGCGGGCAGGCCGGCAGTTCGATCCGGCGCTGGCCACCCTGGTGTGTGACCGGGCGGTAGCGGTGTTCGGCGGCCTGGACGCGGTCCCGGCCTGGTCGGCGGTGATCGCCGCCGAGCCGGAACTAGCTGTCAGCCTGGACGGCGGGCAACTCGACAGCGCGCTGACTGCCATCGCCAACTTCGTGGACCTGAAGTCGCCGTTCACGCTGGGTCATTCGGCCGCAGTGGCCGATCTGGCCGGGGCGGCTGGCTGCCGGCTCGGGCTGCCGCCCGCTGAGGTGCAGCTGCTGCACCGCGCCGGGCTGGTGCACGGCTTTGGCCGCCTCGGCGTGTCGAACTCGATCTGGGACCGCCCCGGGCCGCTCAGCGCGGGCGAGTGGGAGCGGGTCCGGATGTACCCGTATCTGACCGAGCGGATGCTGCACCAGTCGGCGGCGCTGGCACCGCTCGGCGAGATCGCGGTGCAGCACCGCGAGCGCCTGGATGGCACCGGGTACCCGCGCGGGCTGTCCGGTGGCACGATCTCCCGGCCAGCCCGGGTGCTGGGCGCGGCCGAGGCCTATCAGTCGATGCGTGAGCCCAGGCCGTACCGGCCCGCGCTGACCGCCGAGGAAGCGGCCGCACAACTGCGGGCCGGGGTGCGCGCCGGGCGGCTGGACGGCGCGGCCGTGGACGCCGTGCTCGAGGCGGCCGGCCATCGGCTGCCACGCCGCCGCGATTCAGTCCGCGGGCTGACCGCCCGGGAAATGGAGGTGCTCATCCTGCTGGCCCGGGGCATGTCCAACAGGCAGATCGCCCAGCACCTGGTGATCACCCCGAAGACAGCCGGCAATCACGTCGAGCACATCTACACCAAGATCGGTGCGGGCAACCGGGCCGCGGCCGCGATGTTCGCCATGCAGCACGGCTTGCTCCCCGAGGAGAAGACGCCGACCGCCTGACATGCCGCGGCCATGCCGCCCGAAGTGTCGCATCCACCGGCAGGTCTATGCGGAAGGCAGCCCGGCATCAGGTCCACCGCACCGGGACGGGATGCTTGGTGAGATGGACGCTGGCAACCAGGAAACCGGAGCGGTGATCGAACGGCTGGCCCGGGACCGGCTCGGCTTCGCCCAGCTCCGGTCCGGGCAGCTGCGCGCGGCCGAAGCGCTGGCCGGTGGCCGCGACGTGCTGGCCGTGCTGCCGACCGGGGGCGGGAAGTCGGCCATCTACGAGCTGGCCGGGCTGGTGCGGGCCGGGCCGACGGTCGTTGTGTCGCCGCTCATCGCCTTGCAGGACGATCAGCTCGCTCACCTGCAAGCGGCGGGCCTGCCGGCCATCGTGCTGAACTCCCAGCAGTCGGCCGGGGCCCGCGCGGCCGCGCTGCTCGCGTCATGCGACTCCGCGACGTTCGTGTTCCTGTCCCCGGAGCAGCTGGCCAACCAGGAGACCCGGGAAACGCTGCGGCGCGCCCGGCCGGGCCTGTTCGCGGTGGACGAGGCGCACCTGATCAGCCAGTGGGGTCACGACTTCCGGCCCGACTACATGCGGCTCGGGGCCCAGGCCGGGGCGGTCGGCGCGCCGGTCCGGCTGGCTCTGACCGCGACGGCCGCGCCGCCGGTGCAGCAGGAAATCATCCGGCGGCTCGGGCTGCGTGACCCGGAGATCGTGCTGGGTGATTTCGACCGGCCCTACCTGCATCTGTCGGCCCGGCACACCCGCACGATCGATGACAAGGTGCGGGAACTGACCGGCGCGGCGCGCGAGTTCGGCGGCGCCGGGATCGTCTACGCCGCGACCCGGGCCGACGCGCAGGCAGCCCACGACACGCTGGCGTCGGCGGGCGAGCGGGTGGCGCTGTATCACGCCGGGCTGTCCGGGCGGGACCGGCACGAGGCGATGACCGCGTTCCTGGACGGCCGGGCCCGCATCATCGCGGCCACGGTCGCGTTCGGGATGGGGATCGACAAGCCGGACGTGCGCTGGGTGCTGCACGTCGACCCGCCGCCCTCGCTGGACTCGTACTACCAGGAGATCGGGCGGGCCGGGCGGGACAGCCAGCCCTCGCAGGTGCGGCTGCTGTACCGGTACGACGATTTCGAGCGGGCGCGGCATCTGATCGCCCGCAGTGTGCCCGGTGCGGCCGTGGCGCGGGCCGCGGCCGCCCTGGCGGCCGGCCAGCGGGCCGATCCCGGCGACCGGCAGCAGACGGCCGCGCTGACCCGGCTGGCCGATCTCGGCGCGGCGGCCTGGCAGGCGGACGGCGAGGTCCGGTGGAGCGGGGCGATGAGCGTGGCGGCGGCGCTCGCCGCGTCGGAGACGGTGACGGAGCGGGAGGACGAGGTGGAGCGCTCCCGGCTGACGATGATGCGCCGCTACGCCGAGCACACCGGGTGCCGCCGCTCGTTCCTGCTGACCTACTTCGGGCAGGACTACCCGGGCCCGTGCGGGAACTGTGACAACGATCTGGCGAGTGCCCAGCCGGCCGATGCGGGCCGGGCCAAGGTCCCGTTCGCGGTGGGCGCCCGGGTGGTGAGTGAGCGCTGGGGCCCGGGCACGGTGCAGCGTTATGACGACGACCAGGTGACGGTGCTGTTCGACGAGCACGGCTACCGCGAGCTGTTCGTGCCGCTGGTGATCGAACGCGGCCTGCTCCGGCCCGCGCCCAGCTGAGCCGGCGGTGCGCGCGTGGCCGGGCGGTGCGCGCGGGCGGGCCGCCGCTCAGGAAACCTGGCCGGTGAGGCGGCGCAGCGCGGCCCGGGCCACGGCCGGGTCGGTGGTGACCCAGAACGGCGGCAGCGAGGCGCGCAGGAACCCGCCGTACCGGGCGGTGGCCAGCCGCGGGTCGAGCACCGCGACCATGCCCCGGTCCTCCATGGTGCGCAGCAGCCGGCCCGCGCCCTGCGCGAGCAGCAGCGCGGCGTGTGACACGGCGACGGCCATGAAGCCGTTGCCGCCGTGCGCGGCCACCACCCGCTGCCGGGCCGAGGCCAGCGGGTCGTCCGGGCGGGGGAACGGGATCCGGTCGATGACCACCAGCTGCAGCGACGGGCCGGGCACGTCCACTCCCTGCCACAGCGACAGCGTGCCGAACAGGCAGGTGGGCTCGTCCGCCGCGAACTGGCGGACCAGTTCGGCGGTGGCGTCGTCGCCCTGGCAGAGCAGCGGCTGGTCGATCTCGGCCCGCAGGTCCGCCGCGGCCTGCCGGGCCGCGCGCATCGAGGAGAACAGGCCCAGCGTCCGCCCGCCCGCGGCGGTGATCAGCTCACGCAGCTCGGTCAGGTACTCCGCGGGCAGCCCGTCCCGGCCGGGCGGCGGAAGCTGGCGGGCCACATACAGGATGCCGCTGCGCGGGTGGTTGAACGGCGAGCCGACGTCCAGCCCGGTCCAGGCCAGGCCGCCCCCGCCCGCGCTCTCGCCGCGCTCGGTGCTCTCGCCGCGCTCGGCGCTGTCGCCGCGCTCGGCGCTGTCGCCGCGCCCGGCGCTGTCGCCGCGCCCGGCGCTGTCGCCGCGCCCGGTGCTCTCGCCGCGCCC
>DATCUG010000565.1:0-9098 GCA_036567525.1 Streptosporangiaceae bacterium
GTGCTTAGTGGTAGGCGGTCAGGCCGAGCCGCACGGCGAGGCCGATGCCGCCCAGCGCGATCAGGACCTGCAGCAGCCGGCCGGGGATCCGGCGGACCAGCGCGGGGCCCAGCCACCCGCCGATCAGGAAGCCGATGGCCAGCGGGACCACGGCCGCCCAGCGGACCGGTCCGAACGCGGCGAAACCTACCGCGGCGATCCCGTTGGCCAGCCCGTTGATCACGTTCTTGACCGCGTTGGTCCGGGCTAGCGGCTGGCTGAACATCGGGATCAGCACGGCCAGCATCAGGATCCCGCCCGCCGCACCGAAGTAGCCGACGTACACGGCCACCAGGAACAGCAGGGCCAGCCGGGTCCTGCTCCGGTCCCGTCCGGCCACCGGGGCCGGGCAGGCGGCCTGGGCCAGGTCAGCGGCCTGGGCCGGGCCGGCCGCCTGGGCCGGGCCGGCCGCCTGGGCCGTACCGGCCGGGGCGGGCTGCAACAGGAGGACCAGCGCCGCCCCGCCGATCAGCACCGGGGCCGCCGCCTCGAACGTCCGGGCCGGGGTGAGCAGCAAGATGGCGGCCCCGGCCGCGCCGCCGAGCGCGGTGACCAGGCCCAGCCGGCGCACCCGGTCCGCCTGGCCGGCCAGTTCCGGGCGGGAGCCCGCCGCCGCGCCGATCCCGGTGAAGCACAGCGACACGGTGTTGGTCACGTTGGCGGCCAGCGGCGGCAGCCCCAGGGCGAGCAGCACGGGGTAGGAGACCAGCGAGGCCAGCGAGGCCACCGTGCTGACGATGCCCGCCGCGATCCCGGTGAGCGCCAGCACGAGCAGGTCGGCAACGGTCACGTCCTGACCCAAGCACAAACGCCCCGTTTCGCGCCGTGAGCTAGCCCACAGTCGGGCCGGGGTGCGGCAGGATGTGCGGAAGATGGGAAGGTGAATGCCGTGACGCAGGCTACACAAGTGCAAATGAATACGGCCGACCAGACGCCGGCCGCCGCGGTGCGCACCGCCTACCACGAGGAACTCGACCCGGGCCAGCGCAGCGCACTGCTCAGCTGGCTGGCCTTCACCGGGACGTTCACCGCGGTCCGCGGCATCACCTACAGCATCCGGGAGGGCCGCGGGCCGTTCCGCAACCTGAGCCTGGGCGGCGAGCACCTGCACCACTACATGTGGGGCATCGGCATGCTGGCCGGTGTCGGCGCGGTCGCGGTCCGCGGCGAGGACCGGACCCGGCGGCACCCGGCCGTGGCGCTCACCTATGGCGCGGCGCTGGCGCTCATCGTGGACGAGTTCGCGTTGCTGCTCGACCTCAAGGACGTGTACTGGGCCAAGCAGGGCCGGATCTCGATCGACCTGGGTATCGGCGGCAGCGCGCTGACCGGCTCCTACTTCGCGGCCCGGCCGATCCTGCGCCGCCTGGCCCGGGACCGGGCCGAGCGGGACGCCCAGCCCGCCACCAGCTGACCCGGGTTACAGCCGGTCCAGCAGCCAGCGCGGGCCGGTCACGGTGGCCCCGGCGGCCTCAGACCGGCGGCGCAGCTCGCGGTCGGCGGTCACCACCACCCGGGGGCCGCGGACGGTGCCGGCCAGCTCGGCGATGGTGTCGTCGCCGGACCGCGGCGCGGCCACCACCCGTACTCCGTCGCTGTCGGCCAGCTCCGGCAGGGCCGCCTTGGCCTGGCCCTCCAGCACCAGGATGTACTCCGGGAACCAGCGGTCCAGGGCACCGGCCTGCACCCCCGGCGGCAGCGCGGTGACTCCGCGGGCGGCCAGCCCGGCCAGCTCACGCTGCAGCCGGGCGGCCGCGCCGGCCCGGTCCCGCCACCAGCCATCGGCCCGTGAGCCCATCACGTTGGCCGCGTCCACGATGATCGTCACCGGCTCGACCGCATCCCGGATCACCGGCCAGGTCACCGCGAACCCGGGATGCAGCGGCAGCGAGCCGACCTGATCGACCGGCACCCAGGCCACCTGGGGCGCCTCCGGGCTGACCGCCTGGACGCCGAACGCGCGGTCGGCGCCGGCCACCAGGGTGTGGTAGGACCAGCCGCCGTGATCGTCGTCCAGCAGGCCATGGATGCGGGCCGCGCCCGGCGGCACCGCACACTCCTCGGCCGCCTCGCGCAGCGCGGCGTGGGCCGCGGACTCGTGGCTGTCCCGGGCGCCGCCCGGCGGGCCCCAGGTGCCGGCGTGCTGGGTCCAGTCCGCGCGCAGGATGAGCAGCACGCTGGGCCGCCCGTCCGGCCCAGGTGCGCAAGCGAGCAAGCCGGCCGCACCATGCCTCCCCCAGTGACGGTGGCCCTGAGCGCAATCGGCCCAGCCATTGCCATCCCCTTCGGCCATTACCGTCCTTTCGGCCACCTCCGACGATAGCGCAGCCCAGGCACCAGCTTCCTGGGTCGCGGCGGGCCGTAAGCTGCTCGCATGGTGACTTCGACGCTGACCAACCGGATCACCACGTTCCGCCAGCGGCGGACGGCTCCGCTGATCCTGGAACTGGACCTGAGCGACGGGCTCACGGAGGAACCGCCCACCGACCCGCTCTCGGCGCTGGTCGCGATGCGGCGGCCGCGGCTGGCCGACGTGCTAGATGGACTGCGCCGGGCGCGCACCGACGACCGCGTCCGGGCGCTGGTGGCCAAGGTCGGCGGCCAGCGGATGAGCCTGGCTCAGGTCCAGGAGCTGCGCGCCGCCATCAGCGCGTTCGCGGGCACCGGCAAGCTGGCCGTCGCCTGGGCCGAGACGTTCGGCGACTTCTCGCCGGGCAACGTGCCGTACTACCTGGCCACCGCGTTCGACCGGATCTACCTGCAGCCATCCGGTGACCTCGGGCTGACCGGCATCAGCGTGCAGAACTGGTTCTACCGCGGCGCGCTGGACAAGCTGGGCGTCGAGTTCCAGGTCGGCAAGCGGGAAGAGTACAAGAGCGCGGCCGAGCGGTTCACCGAGCAGGGGTACTCCGGGCCGGCCCGGGAAGCCCTGCAGCGGATGGCCGCATCCATCGTGGAGCAGATCACCGAGGCCATCGCGCAGCGGCTGGAGATTTCCGGGACGGCCGCCCGGGAACTGATCGACAGCGGCCCGTTCATGGCCAGCGAGGCACTGGATGCCCGGCTGGTGGACGCGCTCGGCTACCGCGATGAGGTGTATGCCGCGGTCAAGAAGGAGGCTGGCCCGGACACCCAGCTGCTCTTCCTCAGCCGTTACCACCGGGCCCGGGTGCTGGCCGAGCGGACCCGCACCCTGCCCAAACCGGGCGCGGACGCCGTCGCGCTGCTGTACGCGTCCGGCCCGATCCGGCGCGGCCGCAGTTCCCGCGGGCCGCTGCTGCGCGGCCCGATGGGCTCGGACACGCTGAGCGCCGCGCTGCGCAGCGCCACCGCCGACCACCGGGTCAAGGCCATCGTGCTGCGGGTGAACAGCCCGGGCGGCTCGTACGTGGCGTCCGACACCATCTGGCGGGAAACGGTGCGGGCCCGCGAGGCCGGCAAGACCGTGGTGGTGTCGATGGGCGAGGTGGCGGCGTCCGGCGGCTACTTCATCGCCATGGCCGCCGACAGCATCATCGCCCAGCCGGGCACCATCACCGGGTCGATCGGCGTGCTCAGCGGCAAGCCGGTGCTGGGCCAGGCGCTGCAGCGGGCCGGGGTGACCTCGGACGCGGTCACCGAGGGCGCGCACGCCGACATGTTCACCGCGTCCCGCCCGTTCCGCGACGACGAGTGGGCCAAGATCAACAGCTGGCTGGACCGCATCTACGCCGACTTCACCAGCAAGGTCGCCGCCGGGCGCGGGCTGACCGAGCAGCAGGTGCACGAGGTGGCCAGGGGCCGGGTGTGGACCGGCGCCGATGCCACCGGCATCGGGCTGGTCGACTCGCTGGGCGGGCTGGACACCGCGCTGGACGTGGCCCGGCACAAGGCGGCCCTGCCCGACTCCGCCCCGGTGCGGATCTACCCGCGCAGCCACCCGCTGGACCGGGTCCGGCCGCCGGCCTCCAGCGAAGAGCGCCCGGCCGCCCGGACCAGCCTGTTCGCCGAGGCCTGGGGCCCGGTGTGGCAGCTGGCGGCGGACGCCGGGCTGCCGTCCTATGGCCCGCTGCTGCTGCCCGGACGGTGGGTGATCCAGTGACCGGGGCTGCCAGCCGGCGGTGACCAGCCCTCCGGCCGGGCTGCCCGACGCGCTGGCCGTGTTCGCCACCGGCGTCACGCTGGTGACCATCGCCGATGGCCGGGACGATGTCGGCACCACGGTGAGCGCGTTCTGCCCGGTGTCCCGGACGCCACCGCTCATCCTGGTTTCGCTGATAGCCGAGTCCTACCCGGCGGAACTCCTCGGCCGGGTGGACCGGTTCGCGGTCACCGTGCTGGCCGCCAGCCAGCGGGCCCTGGCGGGCCGGTTCGCCGCGGCCGGGCGGCCCGGCGCCCGGCTGATGCTGGAGGGCGTGCCGCACCAGCGCGGCCGGGAGTCCGGCGCGCTGATACCCGACGGCGGACTGGCCGCGCTGGACTGCGAGGCGACCGAGCGGATCCCGGCCGGGGATCACCTGCTGGTCCTGGCCACCGTCCGGCACGTGCCGTACCTGGCTGAGGGGGGGCAGCCGCTGATCAGGTTCGCGGGCCGCTACCTGGCCACCGGCTGATCCCTGGCCGCGTCCCAGCCAGCGGGCCGTGCTGGCTATGCTGACCCCGGCTTACCGGACGACACGGACATCCGGCCACGTTCGGTGCACCGGCGCACCCGCCGCCGGCCCGGACTCCCCCGGTGAGCCCGCAGCGTGAGAGGCACATCCCCGATGACAGGCACCGAGGTGCGGGGTGAGCCGGCCTACGATGGCCCGGCCCCCGGCACCAGGCTCGACCCGAACGTGGCCCATCTCGCCCGGGTCCGCGATTACTGGCTCGGCGGCCGGGACAACTTCGCGGTCGACCGGCAACTGGGCGATACGGCGCTGGCCGGGTACCCCGGCCTGGTCGGCTCGGTCCGCACCGCCCGGGCGTTCCTGGGCCGGGCGGTGCGCTACCTCACCGCCGAAGCGGGTGTCCGGCAGTTCCTCGACATCGGCGCGGGCATCCCGACCGCGAACGCCACGCACCAGGTGGCCCAGTCGATCGCACCCGATGCGCTGGTCTGCTACGTGGACCGGGATCCGGTGGTGTTCGGCCACGCCCGGGCCCTGCTGGCCAGCGGGCGGCATGGCCGCACCGGCTACCTCGAAGCGGACCTGCGGGACACCGGGAAGATCCTGGCCGAGGCGGCCAGCATGCTCGACCTCACCCAGCCGGTGGCCGTGCTGCTGAACGCGGTGCTCCAGTTCATCCCGGACGACGATGGCCCGGGCGAGATCGTCGCCGCGCTGCTGGACGCGATGCCGCCGGGCAGTTACCTGGTGCTGTCCCATCCGGCCAGCGACCTGGGCAGCGAGCCGCAGCCGGACCCGGCCAGCCCGCTCGGCCGGCTGCTGGCCCAGCCCGTCACCCGGCGCAGCCACGAGCAGGTGAGCCGGCTGTTCGGCAGCCTGCGGCTGCTGCCACCCGGCGTGGTCCGGCTGCCCGAGTGGCGGCCCGGCCCGGTGCACCCGGCCCATCCGGCCGACCCGGCCGGCCCGCTGGCCGGCCCGGCAGGCGGCGCGGCTCTATGGGGCGGCGCCGGCCAGAAGTAACCACCCCGGACGGCCGCGAACTGGCCGGCCCCGGGCACCGGATGAGGGCGTTATGCATAGGGGTGTGGATTGGCCTGTGGATGAGCGGTGGACGGGCCCGGTAGCGCGGGGGAAAACGGCGGGCGGCCGGTGGATTGCCTGTGGACGATCAAAGAATCTTGAATTTGCCTGCGGCAGGCCCTTGTGCGGCGCTGTCCGGCCGCAGTAAAACTGCTCTCACCGCTGAAGACGGGCCAGCCGGGGGCAACCCCGGAACGCCGACCGCTCTGGGTGACCGGAGCTGCTGGCGGGTACCAGTGACCAGTGGTGCGAGGCCCCTCGATCTCATACATCGAGGGGCCTCGTCGTATTGTGCCCGCTGCCCATGAGTTTCCCCGGCAGCGACACGCCAGAACCGTACCGAACCCGCCCCGTCGGGCCGTAGCGTCCGGCCGGCTACAGCGCCGTCACCTGGGCGGGCCCGCCGCCTGCCAGGCCAGCCGCCCGGCCTGCCACACCGCGCTGACCAGCGGGACGCCGGGCCGGTAGGCCAGGTAGGCATGGGACGGCCCGTCCAGCAGGACCAGGTCGGCCCGGGCCCCGGGGGCCAGGTGGCCGACGTCGGCGCGGCGCAGCGCCCGGGCGCCGCCCGCGGTGGCCGACCACACCGCCTCCTCGGTGGTCAGCCGCATCTCCCGGACGGCGAGCGCGATGCACAGCGGCATGCTGGAGGTGAAGCACGAGCCGGGGTTGCAGTCGGTGGCCAGGGCCACGGTGACCCCGGCGGCCAGCAGCCGTCGCGCGTCCGGATACGGCTGCCGGGTGGCGAACTCCACCCCGGGCAGCAGGGTGGCCACCGTGCCGGACGACGCCAGCGCGGCCACATCAGCATCGCTCAGGTACGTGCAGTGGTCCGCCGAGGCCGCGCCAGCCTGCACGGCGACCTGCACCCCGGGGCCGGGGCCGAGCTGGTTGGCGTGCACCCGCGGGACCAGCCCGGCCGCGCGGCCCGCGGCCAGCACCGCGGCCGCTTCGTCCGGGCCGAACGCGCCCCGCTCGCAGAACACATCGACCCAGCGGGCGTGCGGCGCGCACGCGGCCAGCATCGGCCCGCATACCAGGTCCAGGTAGGCGGCCGGGTCGGCGGCATAGTCGGCGGGCACGACATGCGCGCCGAGGAAGGTGACCTCGGGGGTGACCTCGGCGGCCAGTTCGGCTGACCGAGCCTCGTCGGCCACGGTGAGCCCGTAGCCGGTCTTGCACTCCAGCGTGGTGGTGCCCTGGCTGAGCATCTCGCGGGTCAGCGCGGCCAGGTTGGCGCGGAGCAGTTCGTCCGGCGCGGCCCGGGTGGCCGCCACCGTGCTGCGGATGCCGCCCGCCTGGTACGGGCGGCCCGCCATCCGGGCGGCGAACTCGGCGCTGCGCTCGCCGGCGAACACCAGGTGGGCGTGCGAGTCCACGAAACCGGGCAGCACCGTGCGGCCGGCGCAGTCCACCATGTCGTCGGCGGCGGGCGCCCGGCCGGCCGGGCCGGCCCAGGCCACCCGGCCGTCGTCGATGACCAGCGCCGCGTCTGGTTGCGCGTGGAACGGGCCGGGGCCGCCGCTGGGATCGTGCTCCGGCCCGGCGTTGCTGACCAGTTCGCCGATATTGGTGATCAGCGTGCTCACGGCAGCTCACGCTACCGGGTAGCGGGTCAGTTGATCTGGATGGACCGCTTGGCCAGGCCGAGCCAGAAACCGTCGATCACGCTGCGTGCGGCGGCCAGGTCACCGTCGGCGGCGCCCAGCGTGACGAACAGCGGTGCGAAGTGCTCGGTGCGCGGGTGGGCCTGGCGGGCGGCCGGCGCCTTGTGCTGGAAGTCGAGCAGGCTGTCCAGGTCGCCCTGGGCCAGCGCCTCCTGACCCCAGTGGTCGAACTCGGACATCACCGGCGACACCTGGCCGTCCAGGCTCATCGCGCGCAGGTTGTGCGTGAAGAACCCGCTGCCGACGATCAGCACGCCCTGGTCGCGCAGCGGCGCCAGCTTGCGGCCGATCTGGTACAGGCCTGCCGGGTCCAGCGTGGGCATGGACACCTGGAGCACCGGCACGTCCGCGTCCGGGTACATCTCGACCAGCGGGACGTACGCGCCGTGGTCCAGGCCGCGGTCCGGGATGTCCTCGACCGGGGTGCCCGCCGTGCGGAGCAGCTTGCGCACCTGGTCGGCCAGTTGCGGCGCGCCCGGTGCCGGGTAGCGGACGGTGTAGTACTTCTCCGGGAAGCCCCAGAAGTCATAGACCAGCGGGACCGTGCTGGTCGCGCCCAGCGCCAGCGGGGCCGCCTCCCAGTGCGCCGACACCATCAGCACCGACGCTGGCTTGGGCAGCCTGGCGGCCCAGTCGGCTAGCTGGCCGGGCCAGATGGTGTCGTCAGCCAGCGGCGGCGCGCCATGGCTCAGGTAGATCGCGGGCATCCGCCCCGTCGTCTCGGACATCGCTGCCTCCTGCGCATATTTCAGCCTGCCTGCACACCTCTGCTCAACAGTTCAAATTTGAACTACATTCCCCTAGGCTGGCCAGATGGCTGATCCCACCGCCCCGGCCGCCCAGCCGGGCCCCGGCGAGCCTGCTCCCGGCCAGCGCTGGCTCGACCCGGGCGAGATGGCCGCCTGGCTGGCCTTCCTCGAGGTCAGCCACCGGCTGGACCGGGTCATCGAGCAGCAGCTCCGGCGGGACGCCGGGCTGTCCCACGCGCAGTACGAGGTCCTGTCCCGGCTGGAGTCGGCCCCGGGCGGCCAGCTCCGGATGAGCGACCTGGCTGAGGTGATCATCGTGTCCCGGAGCGGGCTCACCTACCAGGTCACCCAGCTGGAAAAGGCCGGCCTGGTCCGCCGGGCCAAGGACCCGTCCGACGACCGCGGCGTGCTGGCCATCCTCACCCCGGACGGTCGCGCCGCCCTGCTCCGCGCCGCCCCCGGCCACCTCCGCGTAGTCCGCGAGCACCTGATCGACGCGCTGACCCGGGCCCAGCTCACCGCGCTCACCGAAGCTCTCACCGCCGCCCGCACTCGCCTCCGCCCGCCCACCTAGCCGCACCCCGCCCTGCCGCGCCCCCGCCGCGACTTGTCACCCCAAAAGCACGCGCAACCGGTGTCCACCGCCACTCCTCACCCCAAATACACACCCCAATCCGGACTAACCGGGCAAATCACCGGCATCTGGGGTGACAAGTGGCCATCCGGGCAGGACCGCCGGGCACTGTTCACGGATCCGGTGCGGACAAAGCGGACAAAACGGCCGCCGCAGCGGACCAGTCACATGAAAGGTACTCCAGGCTGGGGCATGGGGGGCCAGCGTGTCTAGTGGGACGGCGGCGTGGACCCGGCCGGACGCGGCGCAGGCCGGCAGGCGGCGCAGGCCGACAGCCCCGATGCGCCGCGGTGGCAGCGAGGCGGCAGCGGCCCGGGCGACAGCGGGCGGCAGCGGG
>DATCUG010000566.1:0-3473 GCA_036567525.1 Streptosporangiaceae bacterium
AGCACGCGACTTCGTCGCGCCTCCCCTCGCCAGCCCGCAGCTCCTCATGCACCGGAAGAACCGCCGCCGCGGCCAGCGGGAACAGCGTCACGAGCCCGAACGCGGCCGGGTACCCGGCCGCGCCGATGACCGCGGCCAGCACCGGCGGGGTGGCCGCCGCGAACGCGTTCTGCCCGGTGTTCTGCACGCCCAGCGCCCGGCCCGCCCAGGATGACCCGGCGTGCTCGGCCACCGCGGTGAACGACAGCCCGTTGGTGCTCACCGCGAGCACCACCGCGGCCAGCAGCACGCCCACCGCCCACGGCCCCCGGACCGCCGCGCCGGCCGCCAGCGCGGCCATGATCAGCGCGATGGCCAGGGCCAGCAGGCGCATCGGGCGGAGCCGGCTGCCCACCCGGTCCGACCACGCCCCGGCGCCCAGCCGGCTGGCCGCCCCGCAGGCCTGGGCCACCGCCAACAGCCGGCCCGCCGTGGTGGCGGCCAGCCCATGCTGGTCGACCAGGAACACCAGGGCGAAGGTGGCCACCGCGAACTGCGGCACCACGAGCAGCGCGCTGGCCGCGTGGATCCGGCACAGCACCCGGCCCGGCCGGCCACGGTACGGCGATCCGCCGCGCGCGGCGGCGGCCCGCGGCGGCCGCGCCGGGTCGCGTACCGCCACCGCCACCAGCAGCGCCGCGGCCAGGCAGAACGCGCCCAGGAAGAGCAGCGCGGCGGACCGGCTGACCGCGCCCAGGGCGGGCAGCACCAGTGCGGCCACCATCACGCCGAGCGGCTGCGCGCTCTGCCGGATGCCCATGGCCAGCCCGCGCTGCCGGGCCGGGAACCAGCCCAGGATGAGCCGGCCGCTGGCCGCGTACACCGACGCGCCCGCCGCCCCGGCCAGCGCCAGGCAGGCGCCGAGCGGGCCGAGCCCACCCGCCGCGCTGGCCAGCAGCAGGATGACCCCGGCCAGCGCCAGCCCGGCTGTCAGCACCAGCCGCTCGCCCCACCGGTCGGCCGCCGCCCCCCAGGCGACCAGAGTGAGCAGCAGCCCGGCGGTGGGGCAGGCGACCAGGATGCTGGCCTGTTCCAGGGACAGCCCTTCGGCCCGGAACGCTGGGATCAGGTAGGCCAGCCCGTACTGGAACGTGCAGCCCGCGGTCATCCCGGCCAGGCCCGCGACCAGCACCACCCAGCGCCGCCCGGCCCGGTCCGACTCGCTCATATGCTGAGTCTACGCTTTCCATATAATGAGACAGTGCGCGGCCCAGGCCCGGCCGGCGGCGCGCTGGCCGGGAGCAGCATTTGGCCGGTTTCCACAAGTTCCGCCGCGCGGCACTGTCGGCTGCGGCATTTCCCCTACTGAGGGGTATAGGACAGTGTTCAGTACCTGGTCATGAGTGTGGGTGCGGTGGGTACCCAGCACGTAGCTGCTGTAGGAGGCCTGTTCGGTGTTCAGCCGGGTCGCGATCGTCAACCGTGGGGAGCCCGCGATGCGGCTGATCCACGCCGTCCGTGAGCTCGCCGCGGAGGCCGGCACACGGATCGAGACCGTCGCGCTGTACACCGATGTGGACCGGGCGGCCACGTTCGCCCGGGCCGCCGACCTGAGCTATGACCTCGGCCCGGCGGCGGCCCGGCCGTACCTGGACCTGGCCGTGCTGGAACGGGCGCTGCGCGAGACTGCCGCGGACGCGGCCTGGGTCGGCTGGGGATTCGTCGCCGAGGACCCGGCGTTCGCCGAGCTGTGCGAGCGGCTCGGCGTGACGTTCGCCGGCCCGGCCCCGGACGCGATGCGCAAGCTGGGCGACAAGATCGGGGCCAAGCTGATCGCCGAGGAGGCCGGCGTCCCGGTCGCACCGTGGAGCCGCGGCGCCGTGGACGATCTGGACACTGCCGTCCGGGTGGCCGGTGAGATCGGCTACCCGCTGATGCTCAAGGCGACCGCGGGCGGCGGCGGCCGGGGCATCCGGGTGATCACGTCGGCGGAGCAGCTCACCGAGGCTTATCAGCGCACCCGGCTGGAGGCCGAGCGCGCGTTCGGCAGCGGCGTGGTGTTCCTGGAACGCCTGCTGACCGGCGCGCGGCACGTCGAGGTGCAGGTGATCGCGGACGGCCAGGGCACGGCGTGGGCGCTGGGCGTGCGGGACTGCTCGGTGCAGCGGCGCAACCAGAAGGTGATCGAGGAGTCCGCGTCGCCGGTGCTGAGCGCGGCGCAGGCCGGCCAGCTCAAGGCGGCTGCCGAGCGGCTCGCGCTGGCCGTCGGGTACCAGGGCGCGGGCACGGTCGAGTTCCTGTACCAGCCCGATGAGCAGCGGTTCGCGTTCCTGGAGGTGAACACCCGGCTCCAGGTGGAGCACCCGGTCACCGAGCTGACCACCGGGGTTGACCTGGTCAAGGCGCAGCTGCAGGTGGCCGCGGGCGGGAAGCTGGACGGCAGCCCGCCGGCCGAGATCGGGCACGCCATCGAGGCGCGGCTCAACGCTGAGGACCCAGACCGCGACTTCGCGCCGTCGCCGGGCCGCATCGTCCGGCTGGACCTGCCCACCGGTCCCGGCATCCGGGTGGACACCGGGGTCAGCGAGGGCGACACCATCCCGGCCGACTTCGACTCGATGATCGCGAAGATCATCGCGTACGGCCGGGACCGCGACGAGGCGCTGTCCCGGCTGCGCCGGGCCATGGCCGAGACCACGGTGATCATCGCGGGCGGCGCGACCAACAAGAGCTTCGTGCTCGACCTGCTGAACCAGCCCGAGGTGATCGACGGGACCGCGGATACCGGCTGGATCGACCGGGTCCGCGGCCAGGGCAGGCTGGTGGCGCACCGCGGCGCGGCGGTCGCGCTGGCCGTGGCGGCCATCGAGGCCTACGAGGACGCCGAGAACCTGGCCCGGCAGCGGCTGCTGGCCACCGCGCACGGCGGCCGCCCGCAGGTCCAGCTGGACACCGGCCGGCCGGTCGAGCTGAAACTGCGCGGCGCCGGGTACCGGGTGCACGTCGGCCGGGTCGCGCCGCACCGGTTCCGGGTCGCGATCGCCGCCGGCAACGGCGCGCCGCACACGGCCGACGCGGAGCTCGAGCGCTTCGACGCGCAGACCGGCCAGATCGTGGTCAACGGCCAGCGGTTCCGGCTGGTCACCAACATGCACGGGCCGATCCACCTGGTCGAGGTGGACGGGGTGGCCCACCGGATCAGCCGGGACGAGGGCGGGGTGGTGCGCGCGCCCGCGCCCGCGCTGGTCGTCGCCACCCCGCTGGCGGTGGGCGCCGAAGTGGCGGCGGGTGCGCCGGTGCTGGTGCTCGAGTCGATGAAGATGGAAACCGTGCTGCGCGCGCCGTTCCGCGCCCGGCTGCGGGAATGCCTGGTCGCGGTGGGCAGCCTGGTCGAGACCGGGGCGCCGCTGCTGCGGCTGGAGCCGCTCGGCGACGGCAACGGCGCGGCGGCCGGGCCGGACGCCGATGCCGAGATCGACCTGCCTGCCGAGCCC
>DATCUG010000567.1:0-4877 GCA_036567525.1 Streptosporangiaceae bacterium
GCTGCCGCCGGTGGCCTGCTGGGTGCCGCCGGTGACATGCCGGCGGACCCGGGCGCCAATGCCGGTGACGATCTCGTGCTCGATCGTCCCGGCCCAGGCGGCCCAGTCCGCGACCGTGGGCTCGCCGGACGTGCCGGGCCCGAACACGGTGGCGGCCCCGCCCGGGTGCACCTCCTGCTGGGTGCGCAGGTCGATGACGGTCTGGTCCATGGAGATCACCCCGGCGACCGGGCACCGCTGCCCGCCGGCCACGACTTCGGCGTGGCCTGAGGCGGCCCGGGGTAGCCCGTCGGCGTAGCCCACCGGCAGCAGGCCCAGCGTCGTATCCGCCGGCGCGGCCCAGGAGTGCCCGTACCCGACGGGACTGCCCGCGCGCACCCGGCGCACCGCCACGACCGGCGCGGTCAGCGTCAGCGCCGGGTGCAGGCGGGTCGTCCGGGACGGGTCGATGCCGACCAGGCCGGCCCCGATACGGCACAGGGTGTGATGGGTGCGCGGATCGGTGATGGCCGCCGCCGTTGCCGCCAGGTGGCGCATCGCCGGGCGCAGGCCGGCCGCGCGGGCCGTGTCCAGGCCCCACCCGAAGCAGGCGCGGCCGGTCTCGTTGCACGGGTCGGCCGGGCTGTCGGCGCAGCCCAGGTGCCCCATCAGGCCAGTGACCGTGAGCACACCGCGCTGCTCGCCGCCGGATGCGGCCCGGCACAGCTCAGGCCACTCGGCGGGCTCGCATCCGTCCCGGGCCATGCCCACATCCAGGTGCAAGTGCACCCGGGCGCGGCGCCCGCTGGCCCGGGCCGCGCCGATGACTGCGCTGAGGTGCCGCAGGCTGGGCACGGCCAGGTCGATGCCCGCCGCGAGCGCCAGCCGGAAGTCGGCAGCCACGGGGTTGAGCCAGCTCAGCATCGGCGCAGCCAGCCCGGCCTCCCGCAAGGCCAGGCCTTCGGCGATGCTCGTCACCCCCAGCCACGTCGCCCCGTTGGCCAGCGCCGTGCGGGCCGCATCGGCGCTGCCGTGCCCGAAACCGTCCGCCTTGACCACGGCCATCACCTCGGCGCGGGTGCGGGCGGCGAAGAAGCGGGTATTCGCCGCGACCGCCTGCAGGTCGACGGTGAGCACTGCCCCCTGCGCGCAACTCCTCCGGGCCGCGGCCACCGGTGCCGCGGTCGCGCTCATCGGGGAATCCTCCGCCGGGCAGGCCGGGCCTTCGTGCCACGCATGCCGGCGACAATGCGGCACCGATGTAGTGGCAGTGTCATGGGTCTGTCACAGCCATGTCACATCCGCGCACGGATTTTTCTGTGACATGGTTGCGACAACCAGCGGACCGTCCCAGGACATCAGGACCGCATCGTCGGGGCATGCGCGACACGAACCCGTACCGCATCCAGCCCGGCGGCAGCAGGCCGCCGCAACTGAGTGGCTCTCCCGGCCCCCGGCATGACACAAGCCAGCGGCGCCGGGGCGGTGCCTGGCTGGGGGCGCTGGCGTTGCTGACGGTAGCCGCCGTGGCTGCCTGGTTCGCTTTGGTGAAGGTGATGGAGCCACGAGCGGCGCCAGCACCACGCCCGGTGCTGCTGCGCGGCGCGTTCGCCTGGCCGGCGGCGGGGGTCTCGGCGGCCGGGGTGTCGGCGGCCGGGTTCGCGCCGCGGCGGCTGACCGGGCCGGGGGCACACCGGCCAGTGCCGGTGGCCAGCGTGGCCAAGCTGATGACCGCCTATGTCATCGTGCATGATCACCCGCTGGAGGCGGGCGCGGCCGGGCCGCAGATCGTGGTGCGGCCGGCTGAGGCGGCCGCGTACCCGGCGCAGGTCCGTAAGGATGAATCCCTGGTCCCGGTGACCGCCGGAGAGCGGATCAGCGAGCGGCAGGCGCTGCTGGCGCTGCTGCTGCCCTCGGCTGACAACATGGCATGGATCCTGGCCCGCTGGGACGCCGGCAGCCAGCAGGCGTTCGTGGCCAGGATGAACGCCGCCGCGCGACGGCTCGGCATGACCGGCACCCGCTACACCGACCCGTCCGGGCTGGCGGACTCCACGGTGAGCACCGCCGCCGACCAGGTGCTGCTGGGCCGGGCGGTGATGGCCCAGCCCGAGCTGGCGCGAATCGTGGCCACGCGCACGGCGGTGGTACCGGTGGCCGGGACGGTGCAGAACCTCAACCGGCTGCTGGGCTCCGACCAGATCGTGGGGCTGAAGACGGGCAGCACCTCGGCCGCGGGGGGCTGCGTGCTGCTGGCGGCCTGGCACCGGGTGAGCGCGCATCGGGTGCTGATCATCGCCGCGGTGTTCGGCCAGCCTGGCCCGCTGTCCGCGTCCCTGGCCAACGCGCTGGCCGCCGGCCGGCAACTGGTCCTGGCGGTCGATCACGCCCTCGACCATCCGGCGCGAGCCAGGTCCGCTGCCCTGGCGGAAACGGCCCTGGCCAAAGAAGCCCGGGTGCTGGGCGCCAGGACGGGAAACTAGCGGAGATCAGCCCGATCAGGCACGTACTCAGGCTCCTGGGCCCGGCCGCCGCCGAACCCCTTGCCGGAATGTGAACCACATGGTTCACTTAGTCTGAAGCCAAGCGGGCATAGGGGCAGCCATGGAACAGGCGGCGGTACGCGACACGCGGCAGACGGTCGAGCTGTCGGCGGGGACGATCGAATACACCGATACCGGCCACGGGCCCACGCTCGTGCTGCTGCACGGGCTGCTGATGGACGGCTCGCTGTGGGACGGGGTGGTCGCGGAACTGGCGGGGGACTTCCGGTGCGTGGTCCCGACGCTGCCGCTCGGTGCGCACCGGCGGCCGGTGCGGGCCGGCGCCGACCTGTCGCTGCCCGGGATCGCCCGGCTGGCCGCCGAGTTCCTGGACCGGCTCGGCCTGCACGACGTGACCCTGGTTGGCAACGACACTGGCGGGGCGCTGGTCCAGGTGCTGATGGCCGACGGCTGTGACCGGGTGGGCCGGGTCGTGCTGGTGTCCTGCGACGCGTTCGACAACTTCCCGCCCGGGCTGACCGGTAAGACGCTGGTGCTCACCGGCAAGCTGCCGCCGCGGCTGTTCGGGCTGTTCATGCAGCAAATGCGGGTCCGGCTGGTGCGGCGGCTGCCGATCGCGTTCGGCTGGCTGACCCGGCGCGGCGACGCGGTGACCGCCCGCTGGATGCAGCCGGTGCTGACCCAGCCGCAGATCCGCCGGGACACGGTGCGGCTGCTCCGCGCGGCCGCCGCCGACCGTCATTTCCTGCTCCGGATCTCGGCGAAGCTGCCGGAGTTCAGCCGGCCCACGCTGGTCGTGTGGGCCAGCGAGGACCGGGTCATGCCGCCCGAGCACGGCCGCCGGCTGGCCGGGCTGCTGCCGGCCGGACGGCTGGCCGAGGTGGCCGGCAGCTACACGCTCATCCCGCTCGACCAGCCAGCCCGGCTGGCCCAGCTCATCCGCGACTTCGCGGCGTAGCCCGGCCCGTTAAGCTGACGGGGTGACGCGCGGGGCCAGCCGGGGCATAAATCAGCGCGCTGGCCCTCTCCGCCGGCGCTTCCGCTAGGACGGGAATGATGCGTCCGCTGCTTACTGTTCTTGGGCTGGCTGGCCTCCTCGCCGCGGCTGTCACTGGTTGCACCGGCTCTACCGCCCGGCTGTCCGGGGCCGAGCATCAGCATCAGGCTCCGCCGGCCTCGTACTACCTGGCCCTGGGTGACTCGCTGTCGCAAGGGGTGCAGCCGGACGCGGCCGGGGTCAGCGTGCCGACCGAGGCCGGCTACGCCAACCAGCTCTACGCCGTCCTGCACCGCAGCCAGCCCGGGCTGCGCCTGGTCAAGCTGGGCTGCCCGGGGGAGACCACCGGCTCCATGATCCGCGGCGGCAGCTGCCGCTATCAGGGCGGCTCCCAGCTGGCCGCGGCGGCCAGTTTCCTGCGTGCGCACCGCGGCCACGTCTCGCTGATAACCCTGGACATCGGGGCCAACGACCCGTACTCCTGCATCCTGCAGCCGTCGCTGGCCAAGCTGGCCAGCTGCGTGGCCGGCTTCATCCCGGAGGCCGGGCGCAACCTGACCACGATCCTGAGCCGGATCCAGCAGGCCAGCCCGGGTACCAAGATCGTGGCCATGAACTACTACCTGCCCACGCTGGCCGAGTGGCGGCACGGCTGGACCGGTGAAATGATCGCCCGGGCCAGTGAGCTGGCCGCGGACGGCTACAACAGCCTGCTGGCCAAGGTCTACCAGGCCCACGGCGTGCGGGTGGCCAACGTGTTCAGCGCGTTCCACACCTCGGACTTCGGCGCCGACGTGACCGTGGCCGGGTTCGGCTCGCTGCCCCGCAACGTCGCGGCCATCTGCCAGTGGACCTGGGAGTGCGCGGCCGCCCCGCGCGGCCCCAACGAGCACGCCAACCAGGTGGGTTACCGGGTGATCGCGCAGGCCTTCCTGGCCGCCGGGGCGGGCTGAGCGGCTGGCCTACTGATTCTGGCCGGAGTCCTGGCCGCCCTGCCCGGAGCCTTGGCCGGAGTCCTGGCCGCCTTGGCCGCCCTGGCCGCCGAACTCCTTCTCGGCCAGGTTCTTGCCCTCCTTCTCGGCCCACTGCTCGCCTTCCTTGACCTGCTCTGGATGCTCTTGCGCGAGCTTCTCGGCCTCGTTCTTCAGGTTGTCGAACTCAGACATGCCGCCTCCCCCTGAGACGTAGTCGGGCGGATTAGCGGGTAACGCTCTACCCCGGCCTGCGGGGGTGACACCTGAACGCCCGGCCTAGTCCGGGCTATGGTCCCGCGGTCAGGTTCCGGGCCGGGCGGGTTGCTTGCCAGGCCAGGGCCGCCCAGGAGAGCAGGGCGGCGGTCAGTATGGTCGCCCCGGTAGCGACCAGGTCACCGGAGCCGATCACGCCATCGGTGCTGT
>DATCUG010000568.1:0-3813 GCA_036567525.1 Streptosporangiaceae bacterium
CGCGTCGGATGCCAGCGGGCAGTGCGCATTGGTACACTGCTTGCAGTTTTGTGCTGGGAATGCGGCAAACCCCGGTCGCGTTCTTGGTGGCGTAGGGCTCGTCGTTGGACTGACTGGAAGCCCTATTGCGCTGGTGGGCCAGACCGCCCGGCAGCGGAGCCACTAGCGAGGCCCGAGAGGCCATCACGCGCGCGTAGCGTGCCGCCAGCCAGCGGGCCACTGATGGAAGCTGATTGAACTGACAACGCACACATTGACCTCATCCGTAGCAGAACCCCCGGCGGACGACGACCGCCCGGCAGCCGGTTCTCCGGAGGTGGACGCAGCCAAGACCTTTCGTGACCTCGGCGTAGACGAGCGGATCTGCGTGGCCCTGGAGGGCGTCGGCATCACCGCTCCGTTCCCCATCCAGAGCCTGGCCCTGCCGGTCGCGCTGGGCGGGCACGACATCATCGGCCAGGCCCGCACCGGCACCGGCAAGACGCTGGCCTTCGGCATCCCGCTGCTGCAGGACCTGGCCGACACCCCGGCCAGCGAGCCGACCGCCCCGGCGGCGCTCGTCGTGGTGCCCACCCGGGAACTGGCCGGCCAGGTCGCCGAGGACCTGCGGGTGGCCAGCGTCGCGCTGGGCACCCGGGTGCTCACCGTGTACGGCGGACGGGCCTACGAGCCGCAGATCGACGCGCTGCGCAGCGGCGTGGACATCGTGGTCGGCACCCCCGGCCGGCTGCTCGACCTGGTCGGGCAGCGGCACCTCAAGCTGTCCGCGGTGCGGGCCCTGGTGCTGGACGAGGCGGACAAGATGCTCGACCTCGGGTTCCTCCCGGACGTGGAGCGGATCCTGGAACGCACCCCGGCCGAGCGGCAGACCATGCTGTTCTCCGCCACCATGCCGGGTGAAGTCGTCACCCTGGCCCGGCGTCACCTGCGCCAGCCGCTGCACGTCCGGGCCGAGCACCACGACGAGACCGACCTGGTGCCGCTGACCGTGCAGCACGTGTTCCGCGCCCACCAGATGGACAAGATCGAGATGCTGGCCCGCATCCTGCAGGCCAACGGCCGGGGCCTGGCCATGGTGTTCTGCCGGACCAAGCGATCCGCGGACCAGGTGGCCGACGCGCTGACGACGCGCGGCTTCGCGGCCGCCGCGGTGCACGGCGACCTGGGGCAGGGCCAGCGCGAGCGGGCGCTGCGGGCGTTCCGCAACGGCAAGATCGATGTGCTGGTGGCCACCGACGTCGCGGCCCGCGGGCTGGACGTGGACGACGTCACGCACGTGATCAACTACGAATGCCCGGAAGACGACAAGGCCTACCTGCACCGCACCGGGCGCACCGGGCGGGCCGGCCGGGACGGCGTCGCGGTGACGTTCGTGGATTGGTCGGACATGCCGCGCTGGAAGCTGATCAACGAGTCGCTCGGCATGGGCCAGCCGGAACCGCCGGAGACATACTCGACCTCGGAGCACCTGTACTCCACGCTGGACATCCCGGCCGGGGTCACCGGCAACCTGCCCCGGGCCAGCCGGGACCGGCTGGGCATCGAGGCCGAGGAGCTGGAGGACGTGGGCGAGACCGGCAAGGCCCGGTCCCGGGTACCGCGCCGCGGCCAGCGCGGGGGGCAAGCCGCCCGCAAGCCGCGGATCCGCAGGCGCACCCGCGGCGGTGTGACCGTGCGCGACGGTGAGCCAGCCAAGCCGGAAACCGAGAGCCGCCCGCAGCATCAGGCGGCCGGTGACGGCAGCGCCGAGCACAGCCAGCCGGCCCGCCGGCGGCGGCGGCGCCGGTCCCGCAGCGGCGGCCAGAAGGATGCCGCCGCGGGCTGAGCTGCCGTCCGGCCAGTGTCCAGGATTCACCAAGGGCAGGTAAGGCTTACCTCCAGCAACGGTGGGTAGGCTGGCCGCCTGTGAGCACACCCAAATCGCTGCAACTCCCCTCTGGGGTGCGGCAGCGGACCATCGAAACTAGCCGGGGCAAATTCGCCGCAGTCGAGGCGCTCCCGGTCACCGGTGTGCGCGAGCGCCAGCCCGCGCTGCTGGTTCCCGGTTATACCGGCAGCAAAGAAGACTTCCTGCTGATCCTGCAGGCCCTGGCCGCGGCCGGCCGGCAGGTCATCGCGATAGACATGAGGGGCCAGCATGAGACGCCCGGCGGCGACGACGCCGCCGCCTACCAGCTGAACGCGCTGGCCGCCGACGTGGCCACGATTGCCGACTGGCTCACCTCCGGCCGGTCCGACCCGGCCGGAGCCGCCTCGGATGGAGCCAACACGGGCGGAGCCGCCCCGGACGGCCCGCCGCCCCGGGGCATCCACCTGCTCGGCCACTCCCTCGGCGGCCTGGTCGCCCGGGAGGTGCTGCTCGCCCAGGCGGCCCGGATCAGCTCACTGACCCTGATGAGTTCCGGCCCGGGCGCGCTGACCGGGCCGCGGGCGGCGGTGCTGAGCGAACTGCTGGCCGAGCTGGACGGGACCGGCCCGGCCGGGCTCCGGGTGGAGATCGAGCGGATCTGGAAGACCCGGATGGAACCGGAGGCGATGGCCGGCGGCGTCCCGGCCGGGATCATCGACTTCCTGCGCACCCGGCTGCTGCGGAGCAGCCCGACCGGGCTGCGGGCCATGGGGGAAACCCTGCTGTCCTGCCCGGACCGCACCGCCGCCCTGGCCAGGCTGGGCGGCGTCCCGCTGATGGTGGTCTATGGCGAGAACGACGACGCCTGGGAGCCGGCCGCCCAGGAGGACATGGCGGCTCAGCTCGGCGCGCAGCGGGTCTGCATCCCGGCCGCCGCGCACTCCCCTGCCGTCGAGGCGCCGGAGACCACCGCGAGCACGCTAACCGGTTTCTGGAACACCGTCGAATGCCACCAGAGCCGCACCACCCGCACCCCCTGAGACCCGGCGCTGCTCACCCCTCAGCCGGCAGGTCCAGGCCGTCCCAGGGCCGGTGAGCCGGGGCGGCCGCGGATCCCTCCGGGCACAGCGCACGGAAGTCACACCAGCCGCAGGCCGGCCCCGGGCTGGGCGGGAACACCTCGTCCACGCCGTCCGGTCCCGGCAGCCCGGCCCGGAACTGGTCGTCGGCGGCCGCGCACTCGGCCGCGATGTCCTCGGCCCGGCCCAGTTGCCGGGCCAGCGTGGCGTCGGTGTGCGTCCAGGCGTGCACCGTCCCGGTCGGCAGGTGGTGCAGCTCCACCTGATGGCACGGCCGGCGCAGCACCCGCGCCGCCGCCACCGCATACAGCGCCAGCGGCAGCGAACTGCGCGCGTCGTCCGTGCTCAGCGGCCGCCGCCCGGTCTTGTAGTCGACTACGACCAGGTCCCGCCCGCCGCCCGCACCCGGCCGGTCATCGAGCCGGTCGATCCGCCCGGACACCGCGATCCGCTCGGTGCGCGCAGCCACCGTGCGTTCCACCCCGGCCGGCTCGGCCGCCGGGTCCAGCCGGGCCACATACGCCTCGACCAGGCTGGCCGCCCGGGTGCGCACCGCGGCCGACTGCGCGTCGCTGGCGAATCCCTCGTTGATCCAGCCCTGCTCCAGTAAACCGCCCGCCGCGCCCACCGTCCGCTGCGCCCGGGGCAGCCGCCACCAGCCGGCCAGCGCATTGTGCACGCTGGCGCCCAGGCTGTTGTGCGCCCACGGCGGCCCCTTCCGCGGCGCAGGCCGGTCCAGGTAATTCATCCGGTACAGCCGCCGGCAGGCCAGCCAGGTGGTCAGCCGGGTCGGGGTACACGGATACAGACGGCGCGGCATCCCGGCCAGGCCAAGTTGCTCCCCGTGCAGCATGCCGCTCAGTCCGGATCGTCGGCGGCGGCCAG
>DATCUG010000569.1:0-18918 GCA_036567525.1 Streptosporangiaceae bacterium
CGCCGATGGTCACGCTGTCGGTGTCCGGCGACACGGCCGCGTCCGCGTCAGGATCCCACCAGGGCGCCGGCCCGTCGGGCGGCGATTCCGCG
The DNA here is from genome assembly GCA_036567525.1 of Streptosporangiaceae bacterium. Taxonomy (GTDB): domain Bacteria; phylum Actinomycetota; class Actinomycetes; order Streptosporangiales; family Streptosporangiaceae; genus RYN-230. The sequence goes on from DATCUG010000569.1 coordinate 93, forward strand.
AGCCCGTCGCGCGGCGAGCGCAGCGTCCCGTGCAGCCGCGCGATGGTCTGTGCGTCCATCGACTCGACCCGGTCCAGCAGCGCGGCCGCCCGCGGGTCGGTGGCCCGGGCCTCGGCCTTCTCGTCGTCGGACAGCGCCAGCGTGCGCAGCGTCAGGATCTCGTCGATCTCGGTGGAGTCATACAGCTGGCCCGCGCTCTCCGCGGCGATCTCCGGGTGGTCGTACAGGATGACCGGCGAGGACAGGATCAGCTCGGTGCAGCCGGCCGGGCCACCGAGGACCGGCCAGGTGCCGGTGTTCACGCAGTCGCGCACGGCAGGCGCCGCCCATTCCGGCGGGTCGGTCATGGACAGGAAGCGGCCGCCCCGGACGGAGATCAGCGAATGCGCGGCGACCAGGGCGAACGGCAGCCCGTCGGCGCGCCGGGTGAGCGGCCAGGCGACCTCGCTGCGGTTGGCCAGCCGGAGCCGCACGCGGAGCGCGCCGTACGGCCCGGGCAGCCGTTCCGCGGTCAGCCGGATCACCCCGGACAGCGTCTGCCAGCGGCGCACCAGCCGGCCGGCCAGCTGCCCGTCCGGCCCGGCCAGGTCCGCCTCGTCCAGGCCACCGGGCACGCTGAACGGGACCTCGGCCCCGCCGGCCAGCAGGTCGCCGAGCGGCGCGGTGACCTCGTGCTCGTGCTCGGCCGCCTCGTCCCAGGGGGTGTACTCGGTGTCGCCCACCCGCAGCGAGCCGGCCTCGGCGAAGCCCGGCGCGGCCAGCACCGTCCGCCGCCGCAGCTGGAGGAAGCGGACCCGCACGGTCAGCTCGGTGGCGGCCTTGGGCTCCAGGATGCACTCGGTCTGGCTGGCGGCTGGTTCAGCCGGGTCGACCTCGGCGTAGCCGGGTGGCATGAGCACGCCGAACTGGAACCGCTCCTGGTTCTTCTGCGCCGACGCCCGGTACGGGTAGAGCAGGTAACCCTCGTACAGGATCGCGTCGGCCACCTGCCTTGCGTGGTCCAGGGCGTGCTCCAGGGCCGCCGCGTCCCGCTGCGTCATGTCTCCTCCCGGCCGACCTGTTCGAGCAGCGCCGCCACGGTCGCATCCCAGGTAGGCAGCGCATGCCGGGTCTTGAACCGGATCAGCTCGTCGAGCGTGTGGCGGCTCATCGTGATCCAGGCCGCGTCCGGGAAATGCACGTCCACCGCTTCCCGCCACAGGCTGACCGGCAGCTGGTACGTGGTCTCCTTGCTCCACGGCACCTGCTGTACCTGCAGCCGGCCGCCTGCCTGGCCGAAAATGGTGCCGCTGAACAGCAGCAGCAGCGGGATTTCGCCATCGTCCAGCGAGCTGAAATACCGCGTCGAGGCGATTTGCAGGTCATAGCTGAACGGGACCGGCAGATCGATCTCGATGCTGCCGGAGAACCCGGGCACCATCGTGGAGAGCGTCGCGAACTGCAGCGGCTTGAGCGTGTCCGACCAGCGCTCTCGCTCCCCGAACAAGTCATGCAGCCGGTCCGCCTCGGCGTCGGAATAGCCGCGCCGGAACGGCTCGATGCGCAGCTGCACGCGCAACGCGATCGCATCCACCGGCTGCCCGGTGGTCTCGCTGATGCGCAGGGTCAGGCTGAACGACGGAACTACCGCATAACGCTCCGGTTTCGCGCCGGTGCAGTCGAACACCAGCTCAGCCATGGCTGGCATCCCGCGGGGCGGGCTTAGCCCGGCGGCGGACACCGGCCAGGAACTCCGCGATGCTCTGCCGGGCCTCGGCGCCGCCATCGAAGCCGCGCCACAGCATCCGCATCCGCCCGGCCAGCTCGTAGCAGGCGTCCACCGGCACGATGAAGTACTCGAGGCCAGCCGACTCGTCCTGGCTGATGAGCACGGCTTCTACGTCCGGCTCGGCCTGGCCCAGCAGCGGGTGCGCGGCGGCCAGCCGCTGCCAGGCGGGCAGGTCCAGCGCGCACTGGGTGGCGCCCGCCGGGCTCGGGTAGAAACAGCCCAGCTCGGCCACGTCCGAGCGGTGCAGGAAGAACGCCAGTCCCACCGGGATCTGCAGCTCATCCCACTCGGCCGCGCTGAGCGTGCGGTCTGGGTCGCGCAGATACCGGTCGGGCACGCTGCGGTACCGGGCCCGCCCGGCACCAGGCTGGGTGAACAGCAGGTAGCACGCCCGGCAGGCGCACATCAGGCTGGATTGCTCCAGGTCGGCCACGTGGCCGTGGCCGGCCGGGATCCCGGTCGCGCAGAACTCGCAGTGCTCCTCGTCAGGACCGGCCGGCTGGCCCGCTCCGGCCGGGCCAGGCGACCCGGCCGTAGGCGGCGGCTGCGGCGTGGCCGTGGCTGGCCGGGCTGGGGCCTGCGGTGGCGGCACGGCAAACCGGCGCAGCCCCTGCGGCCGCGTCACGACGGGATCGCCTCCACAGTGCTAGCCCGGGGGGGCGACCCCCCGGAACCCCCCGCACGACGCTCCGCGTCGAGGGAGAGGACAGCGACCCGCACGCCCTGGCTGTCGGCCAGCAGCGGGATCGGGTCCAGGTAAGCCGGCGGCTCGCCGCTGCTCCGGCCGGCTGCGCGCACGTCATAGCGGGTGCCGCAGCTAGCGCAGGTCAGCTCGCCCACGGTGAGCGTCCCGTCGGCCAGCGATCCGGTGCACACCGCGCAGGCGTCCCGGTACGCGTACAGGGTGCCGCGGACCGCGCAGATCAGCACCGGCACCCCGGCCGCGACCGTGCTGACCGGCTTGCTGCTCGGCGGCCCGAGGTCCGGCAGGGTGACCCAGGTGGCACCGCCCGGCAGGTCACCGGGCGCGCCATTGGCGTCAGGCCGGGCGCCTGGGCCCGGCGGCCGGCTGCCGATCTGCAGCAGCGGGCCCGCCCCAGCCGAGGTCATCCCCTCGACCACGACCTCGGTCACCTCTGGTGCTGCGTCCTCGACCGCGCCCTTGAGGGCGAGCTGCACGGTGACCGTGGACGACGGGCAGCCGTGGCAGCTGCCTTCCAGCCGGAGCCGGGCTACTCCCTCGTCGGTCACCCCGAGATACTGCACGCCGCCCGCGTGCGAGCCCAGGTACGGGCGCACCTGGTCGAGTGCCCGCTGGATACGGGCATCGACGTCCAGCGGGTGCAGGTCATGCAGCAGCAGCAGGCTCTCGACCAGCGGGTCGGCGAGCAGCCGGTCCAGGATCGCCGCACCCGCCTCACCTTCCGCGCGGAGCGCGGACATGATGTGCCGGAGCCCATCGCCGTACAGGCCGAGCAGCAGCCGGACCAGCTCCTCGGCGGCCTGGGCGGTCGCCGCCCCACCCTTGGATTGCAGGACACCGAGCAGTTCTTCTACCCGGGCTCCAACCTGACGTGCGTCGGCCATCAGGTGGCCAGGGTCGCGGTCATCGGCGAGTGCACCTTCTCCAGGACCTTCCCGTTGCCGAGGTACATGTGCACGCCGCAGGGCAGGCAGGGGTCGAAGCTGCGGACGGCCCGCATGATGTCGATGCCCTTGAAGCTGTCCGGCGGGTTCTCTTCGAAGATCGGCGTGTTCTGCACCGCGTCCTCGTATGGCCCGGGCGTGCCGTAGCTGTCCCGGACGCTGGCGTTCCACGGCGTGGGCGGGTACGGGTGGTAGTTGGCGATCTTCCCGTCCCTGATCACCATGTGGTGTGACAGCACGCCGCGCACCGCCTCGGTGAAGCCGCAGCTGTTGGCCTCGTCCGGGACCTCGAACGGCTCCCAGGTCTTGGTGTTCCCGGCGCGCACCTCGGCCAGCGCCTTTTCCGTGAAGTGCAGCGCGCAGGCCGCCGCGTAGGCCTGGAAGTAGGTCCGCGCCCGGTCCCGCTCGATCGCGTTGGACAGCGGCTTGCCTTCCTTGTCCGTGGGCACCGTCCACTCGAAGGTGACCTCCGGCTTGGTGACCGTGCGCGGCAGATTGATCAGCACGCTGTGCCCGGTGGACTTGACGTAGCCGAAGTCGACCAGGCCGCTCAGGGCGGTGGCCCACAGCCGGGCGATCGGGCCGCCGCCGGTGTCCGCGGCCAGGTAGTTGGTGCCGTCAAACCAGCGTGGCGACATCACCCAGCTGTACTTGCTGTCGAAGTCGCGCTTGGCCGGCCGGGGGATGGTGTGCTGGTTCCATGGGTGCCTGCGGTCCACCGGGTTGCCCAGCGGGTCGCGGGTCACGAACATCTCCTGGTCTTCCCAGTCCTCGTAGTACGAGCTGCCGAGCAGGATGCGGATGCCCAGGTTGATGTCGACCAGGTCGTTGGTGAGCAGCTGCCCGTCCCGGATGACGCCGGGGCTGACGAACATCTTCCGGCCCCAGTCGGTCATGTGGTCGTAGCGGAAGTCGCAGTACTCAGGGTCGTTCAGGCTGCCCCAGCAGACCAGGTCGGCGCGCCTGCGGCCGACCTCCTCATACCCGGGCAGGGCTTCGTAGAAGAAGTCGAACAGGTCGTTGTGCAGCGGCACCACGCGCTTCATGAACTCCACGTAGCGCATCAGCCGGGTCAGGTAGTCGGTGAACAGCTGGACCGTCGCGGTGGTGCCCACCCCGCCCGGGTACAGCGTGGACGGGTGCACGTGGCGCCCTTCCATCAGGCAGAACATCTCCCGGGTGGACCGGCTGACCTGGAGTGCCTCCCGGTAGAAGTCGCCTTCCAGCGGGTTCAGCGCGCGCATGATGTCACCGATGGTGCGGTAGCCGTGATCGCCGGCGTGCGGCGCCTCGGTGCTGTTCGCCCGCTCCAGCACGCCGGGGTTCGTCTCGCCGACCATCCTTGCGCAGAAGTCCACCCCGACCAGGTTCTCCTGGAAGATGTTGTGGTCGAACATGTACTCGGCCGCCTCACCGAGGTTGATGATCCACTCGCCCAGGTGCGGCGGCCGTACCCCGTAGGCCATGTTCTGGTTGTAGACCGAGCAGGTCGCGTGGTTGTCACCGCAGATGCCGCAGATGCGGCTGGTGATGAAGTGCGCGTCCCGCGGGTCCTTGCCCTTCATGAAGATGCTGTAGCCACGGAAGATCGACGAGGTGCTGTAGCACTCGACGACCTGCTTCTGCTTGAAGTCGATCTTGGTATAGATGCCCAGGCTGCCCACGATCCGCGTGATGGGATCCCAGTTCATCTCGACGATGCCGGTGTCCTCGGCAGTAGTCATCGCTCATCCCTCTCGCTGCTGGCCGGCGCCGGCCCGCGGCCGGCGCTTGTCGGTACTAGCGGGTACTGCCGGTCACCAGGGCTTCTGGTAGCCCGTGAGCAGGTCGGTGCCCTTCTTCCGCCACTTGGGCTCTTCGTCGGCGGTCTTGGCGGTGAAGCCGCGGAGGGTACGGATCACCGTGCCATAGAGCGTGGACGCCGTGGTGGACACCCGCGCGCCGGGCGGCTCGTCCATGAACGGCATGAACTTGTCCGGGAAGCCCGGCATCGTGCAGGCGATGCAGATGCCGCCCACGTTGGGGCAGCCGCCGACACCGTTGATCCAGCCCCGCTTGGGCACGTTGCACTTCACCACCGGGCCCCAGCAGCCCAGCTTGACCAGGCACCTCGGCGATCCGTACTCGGTCGCGAAGTCGCCCTGCTCGTAGTAGCCGGCCCGGTCACAGCCTTCGTGCACGGTCGCGCCGAACAGCCAGTTGGGCCGGAGCGCCTCGTCCAGCGGGATCATCGGGGCCTGGCCGGCCACCTGGTAGAGCAGGTAGAGGATGGTCTCGGACAGGTTGTCCGGGTGGGTCGGGCAGCCGGGCACGCAGACGATCGGCAGGCCCGCCTTGGACCGCCAGTCCCAGCCGAGGTAGTCGGGCACGCCCATGGCGCCGGTCGGGTTGCCGGACATGGCGTGAATGCCGCCATAGGTGGCGCAGGTCCCGGCGGCCAGGATCGCGGTCGCCTTGGGCGCGAGCCGGTCCAGCCACTCGTTGGTGGTCATCGGCTGCCCGGTGGCCGGGTTGTTGCCGAACCCGCACCAGTAGCCTTCGGACTTGATCGCTTCGTTGGGGATCGACCCCTCGATGACCAGGACGAACGGGTCCAGTTCACCGCGGTCGGCCTTGTGCCACCACTCGATGAAGGTGTCCGCCCCCTGCTCCGGCCCGCACTCGAAGTCGATCAGCGGCCAGTGCACCGCCACCTTGGGCAGCCCGGGCAGCGCCCCCAGCGCGATTTCCTCGATGCTCGGCTGGGTGGCCGCAGTGAGCGCGACCGAGTCCCCGTCGCAGCCGAGCCCTCCGTTTATCCAGAGAATGTGCACGACCGGCTCGGTGACCGGCCCCGCCTGCGTGTCGCTGGCTTCTGCGGCTGTGGCCATTGCCCAGCCACCCCCTCGATGTGGTTCGTGAACCTCACTGTGATCCGGGGACGCGAATGCGCGTGCGGAGCGTGCGCCGCTGAACACCAGCCGGCTGCGGCGGCCTGACACCGGGGATGAGCCGTCTGGCGGGCCCCGCAGACCGCCGGACGGCCAGGACCGTGATGCGCGTGTCAGCGCCAGGGAATTGGGTCATGACCGGCCTTACCTGCATCATGCGCAGGTGCCGTCATGCTAAACCCGTCCACCATGCGTATCAAGGTAGTAGCGCCAGGTTGCCGGACAGATCTGTCTGACCACGGGGACACACTTGGCCAGGGAACTGACTGACCAGGCGAATCGCCTGGCACAATGGGCCAAACCCGCCTTTCCGTTAGCACGCTCTGTCGTAATGACGCGTACGCTGTGCTCAGGCCGAATGGATTGCGGCCTGCGGGTGGTAAGGGAGATACCAGTGCCTGAGCTGGGGAACGGGCACGGGGACGGGCCGATCCAGGTCGTTCCCGTCGTGGTTCTGTCGCAGACTTTCCCGGCCCGGCCATCGTGGATCCCGGAGATCCGCGACTTCGTCCGGCGGTGCCTGGCCGAATCGCCGCTGACCGAAGAGGGGAACCGGGAGGTCGGCGAGACGGTGTTCCGCGCCCTGCTGGACGCGGCTGGGCCGACCGGCGCGATCCAGGTCTCGTTCCGCATCTTCCCCGAGCATGTCGAAGTCGACGTGCTGCACTCCAACCAGTCACCGGAGGAGGTGGCCGGCCGGAATCTCGCGGTCACGCCGCGCGCCGCGGCGGCCGGCACCGGGCCGGCCAGCGTACCCGCCACCGCCCCGGCCGCAGCGGGCTCAGCGGCCACGGCGGGCAGCGATGGCGACGCCCGGCCCGCGACGTTCGCCGACTGGATGTCCACCACGCTGCGCCGCGAAGGGCTTACCCAGGAGGCGGCCGCCCGCCAGCTCGGGGTCTCGGTCAAGACGGTCGGCCGCTGGGTCGGCGGCGAGACGGAGCCACGCCTCCGCGACCTGCGCCGGATTCAGGAACTGTTCGGCGAGCTGCCCTTCCCGTGACGTCCGTCGCGGCGAGCTGCCGCGCGCCCAAAGGTCAGATCTGTCCCTTTGGTTGGGCTGGACGTCCCCCCACAAGTGTCCTACGGTTCTGGCATGGCAGTTCCTACAGGACGCTACCGGCTGGGCACGAAGAGCGGCCGGATTGTCCTGCGCACGTACCGCGATGGCCTGGCTGCCACCGCCGGGCATGACTTGATCATCGACTTGCCGAGCTGGTCGGGCGAGCTCACGGTGGACGACGACAAGGCACCGGAAGCGCTCGAGGTGCACATCGACATAGCGGCGCTCACCGTCCGGGACGGAACCGGTGGCCTCAAGCCGCTGACCGACCGCGACCGGAACGAGATCGCCACCACCGCGCGCCGCCTGCTGGCCACCCAACAACACCCAGAAGCGGTGTTCACCGCGACCCGATTCGAGTTCAATGGTGACAGCGGGGTCATCGAGGGGAACTTGTCTCTGCGGGGGGTGTCCCGGCCGTTCCGGCTCCAGGTAGACCAGCGCGAGCCGGGTACGTACCGGGGGACGGGGACAGTCGTACAGTCGGCTTATGGCATCAAGCCGTACACGGCATTCTTCGGCGCGCTGAAGGTCCGTGACACGATCGATGTCGAGGTCGTGGTCACGGTCCCGCCGCCAGGAGACGGCACGGCCTGAGGCTCTCCCCGCGGGATGACTGCGCAGCCGAGGCGCGACAGAGCGGAGGAAGTGACCCCCAGGACATGACCACAGTGCCGCCGGCGCCATTGCGGGACGATGACGTCGCCAGGTTGTTCGATCGCCGGACGGCCCCGCTCAGGGAGTTCGCGGAGCACGCCGGCACGGTCGCGGCTGCCTGTCATGACATGGCGGTCCGGTTCCATTCCGGCGGCAAGCTCGTCGTGTTCGGCGCCGGCCCGTCCTGCCCGGACGGCCAGCACGTGGCGGTTGAGTTCATGCACCCGGTGATCGTCGGCAAGCGGGCCCTGCCGGCCATCTCGCTGACCGCGGACGCGGCCACGGTCACCGGCATCGCGGAACGGGACGGGCTGGGGGCGATCTTCGCGCATCAGCTCCGCTACCTGGCCGGGCCGGCCGACATCGCGCTGGGCATCTCGGCCGACGGCAACTCGGAAAGCGTGCTGAACGGGCTGCTCACCGCGCATGGCATGGGCATGCTGACGATCGCGCTGGCCGGGGCGGGCGGCGGCACCATCGGCAGCAGCCCGGCCGTGGATCACCTCATCGCGACGGCAGCGGCCGATCCGCGGGTCGTCAAGGAGGTGCAGGTGACCGCGTATCACGTGCTGTGGGAACTGGTGCACGTGTTCTTCGAGCAGCCGGGGGTGCTCGGCCCGGCGGTGGTGTCATGACTGCTGACCCGTTCAATTCGGGGGGCTCCGGGGGGTCGTCCCCCCGGGCTAGCAGCTGCACCGGCGACGTGTGCATCACCTGCTCGGACACCGCGGTGCAGGTCCGGGTGGCCAAGCTGCTGCCGGATGGGCTGGCCCTGGTGGACACCGGCGCCGGCCAGGAAGAGGTCAGCGTCGCGCTGGTCAGCGCAGCCGTCGGGGACACCATCCTGGTGCACGCGGGCGAGGCCATCGGGGTGGTGACCGGACCATGACGGCCAGCGGCGGCAGCCCGGCCCGTGGTAGCCAGGCCCGTGGTAGCCAGGACAGCGCGGCCGATCTGGCCTCGCTGTACCCGTTCCTGTACGCCGGGGAGCAGGGCGGCCTGGACGCGGTGCTGACCCAGGTGCGCGAGTCCACCGCGGCCAAGGCGGCCGAGATCGTCAAGCTGCGGTCCGCCATCGCCGGCCGGGACACCGCCCAGCTCATCTCCTGCGCCCAGGCCATGGCCGCGCGGTTCGCCGACGGCGGCCGGCTGCTCGCGTTCGGCAACGGGGGCAGCGCCACCGACGCACAGGAACTGGCCTCGCTGTTCCTCGACCCGGGCGCCGGGGAGCGGCCGCTGCCCGCGATCTGCCTGGCCAACGACACGGCAGTGATCACCGCGCTGTGCAACGACATCGGCGTCGAGGTGATCTTCGCCCGGCAGGTCGCCGCCCTGGCCCAGCCGCAGGACATCGCGGTCGGCTTGTCCACCAGCGGGAACTCGGAGAACCTGCTGCGCGGGCTGGACGAGGCGACCCGGCGCGGGCTGCTCACCGTGGGCATCGCCGGCTACGACGGCGGGAAGATGGCCGAACTGGACAGCCTGGACTACCTGTTCGTCGCGCCGTCGTCCTCGGTGCACCGGATCCAGGAAGCCCAGACCACCATCTACCACCTGCTCTGGGAGCTCACCGTGCGGGCCCTGGGTGATGCCCAGTGACCGGCACCGCGACCGGCACCGCGACCGGCCGGACGCTGGTCGCCTGCCTGGGCAACATCTTCCTCAGCGACGACGGGTTCGGGGTCGAGGTGGCCCGCCGGCTGGCCCGTTACGAGCTGCCCGACGGGGTACGCGTCACCGACTACGGCATCCGGGGCATGCACCTGGCCTACGACCTGGCCGAGGGGTTCGACAGCACCATCCTGGTCGACACCACCCAGCGCGGCGGGAAGCCAGGCACTGTCTACCTGATCGAACCGGAGCCCGCCGCGCCGGCTGACTCCCCGACGGCGGAAATGAGCCTGCTCAACGCGCACGGCATGCAGCCCGACCTGGTGCTGAGCCTGGCCGGGACGCTGGGCGCGGACGCCGGGCGGGTGCTGGTGGTGGGCTGCGAGCCGGCCACCCTGGACGAGGGCATCGGGCTGAGCGCCCCGGTGGCAGCGGCCGTGGACGACGCGGTGCGGATGGTGACACGACTCGTCACCGCCGGGCCGCAGGAAGACGTCAATCCGGAGAGCGCAAAGAGGTGATCGTATGTGCCTTGGCATACCCGGCGAGGTGATCGAACTACTGCCGGAACAGCCTGACCTGGCCCGGGTTGACGTGAGCGGGGTCAAGCGGGTGATCAATATCGGGCTGCTCGCGGACGACCCACCGGACCCCGGTGAATGGGTGCTCATCCACGTCGGCTTCGCGCTGTCCAAGATCGACGAAGCGGAGGCCGCCGCCGCGCTGCAGTTCCTGGAGGGGATCGGGCAGGCCTACGCGGACGAGCTAGCCGCGCTCCAGGAATCCCGGATCGAATAGGAAGCGGGCTGCCATGCGATTCGTTGATGAATTCCGCGACGCCGACAAGGCGCGTGCGCTGGCCACGAAGATCGCGGGCCTGTGCGAGCCTGGGCGGCAGTACAAGCTGATGGAAGTGTGCGGCGGGCACACGCACACCATCTATAAGCACGGCCTGGAGGACTACCTGCCGGAGTCGATCACCCTGGTGCACGGCCCGGGCTGCCCGGTGTGCGTGATCCCGATGGGCCGGGTGGACGACGCCATGGCACTGGCGGCCGAGCCGGACACCATCATGACCTCGTTCGGCGACATGATGCGGGTTCCGGGCAGCCGGGGGTCGTTCTACGACGCCAAGGCGGCCGGCACCGATATCCGGATGGTGTACTCGCCGCTGGACTCGCTGAAGATTGCCCGGCAGAACCCGGACAAGCGGGTGGTGTTCATGGCCATCGGCATGGAGACCACCACCCCGTCCACCGCGATGACCGTGCTCCGCGCGGCCGCCGAGGGCCTGGCCAACTTCTCCGTGTTCTGCAACCACGTCACGATCATCCCGGCCATCAAGGCCATCCTGGACTCCCCCGACCTGCGGCTGGACGGCTTCATCGGCCCGGGTCACGTGTCCACCATCATCGGCTGCCGGCCGTACGAGTTCATCGCCCGGGATTATGGCAAGCCGGTGGTGGTGGCCGGCTTCGAGCCACTGGACATCCTGCAGTCGATCTACATGCTGATGCGGCAGCTGGCCGAGGGCCGGTCTGAGGTGGAGAACCAGTACACCCGGGTGGTGCCGTGGAACGGCAACCTGGCCGCACTGAAGGCGATCACCCAGGTGATGGAGCTGCGGCCATACTTCGAATGGCGCGGGCTCGGGTTCATCTCGCAGTCCGCCATGAAGATGCGCCCGGAATACGCCGCGTTCGACGCCGAACTGCTCTTCGACGTGCCCGGAGTGCGGGTCGCCGACCCCAAGGCGTGCCAGTGCGGTGAGGTGCTCAAGGGCGTGCTGAAACCGTGGGAGTGCAAGGTGTTCGGCACCGCCTGCACGCCGGAGACACCGATCGGCACCTGCATGGTGTCTCCCGAGGGTGCCTGCGCCGCCTACTACAACTTCGGCCGGCTGCACCGCCGCCGGGTGGTCGAGGTGAGCATCTCATGACCGACCGGGGCACCTGGGTCGACGAAGCGCTCCGCGAGCACGAGCGCCAGACCCGGTCCGGCCCGGCCAGCCGGGGAACCACCGTCCCGGACCGCGAGCAGCAGGTGCTGGACCGGATCGACAAGGCCCGGCGGCGCCGGCCGAAGGTCCGGGAAGAGCGGATCACGATGGCGCACGGCTCTGGCGGCAAAGCGACCCGGACCCTGGTCGAGGCGGTGTTCGTCGACGCGTTCAGCAATGTGCTGCTGGAGCCGCTGGAAGACGCCGCGCAACTGCACGTGAACGGATCCCGGGTGGCGCTCACCACCGACTCGTACGTGGTGTCGCCGCTGTTCTTCCCGGGCGGGGACATCGGTGACCTCGCGGTCAACGGGACCGTCAACGACCTGGCCGTGTCCGGCGCCACCCCGCTGTACCTGTCGGCCGGCTTCATCCTGGAGGAAGGCTTCCCGGTGGCCGACCTGACCCGGATCGTGGCCTCGATGAAGGCGGCCGCGGAAACGGCCGGCGTCCAGGTGGTCACCGGCGACACCAAGGTGGTGCAGAAGGGCAAGGCGGACGGCTGCTACATCAACACGGCCGGGATCGGCGTGATCGAGCACGACGTGTCCCTCGGCGTGGCCAACGCCCAGCCCGGAGACGTCATCATCGTGTCCGGGCCGGTCGGCGAGCACGGCGTGACCATCATGCTGGCCCGGGGCGAGCTGGACATCGAGGCCGACCTGGTCTCGGACACCGCCCCGCTGAACGGCCTGATCGCGGACCTGCTGTCGGCCACCACCGGGGTCCGCGCGCTGCGCGACGCCACCCGGGGCGGGGTGGCCACCATCCTCAATGAGGTGGCGGCCTCGGCCGGGGTCGGCGTCCAGGTCAGCGAGGACGCGATCCCGGTCTCCCCGGTGGTGCGCGGTGCTTCCGAGCTGCTCGGCATCGACCCGATGTACGTGGCCTGTGAGGGCCGGCTTGTCGCGGTGGTAGCCCCGGATCAGGCGGCCGCGGCACTGGCCGCGCTGCGCGCCCACCCGCTCGGCACGCAGGCCGCGATCATCGGCGAGGTCACCGCGGAGCCCCCAGGCGCCGTGCTGCTGAAGACCGCGTTCGGCGGCACCCGGATCGTGGACCTGCTGGTCGGCGACCCGCTACCGAGGATCTGCTAGCCACGTGCACGAACTGGCCATCACCGAAAGCGTCGTGCAGGCCGTCACCGAACGGCTGCCCGACGCCACGGTGCGCTGCGTGTACCTGGAGATCGGCCCGCTGTCCGGTGTGGTCCCCGAATCGGTGCGGTTCTGCTTCGACCTGGTGACCGAGGGGACCAGCCTGGCCGGGGCCAAACTGGACATCAGCCAGCCCAGCCCGCGCTGCGAGTGCGCGGACTGCGGCCGTGAATTCGTGCCGGACGGGCTGATCCTGGTCTGCCCGTGCGGCAGCGCGGCCGTGTCCGTGCTGTCCGGCCAGGAGCTGCGGATCACCGCCGTGGAGGTGGTGTCCTGACATGTGCGCGACTTGCGGCTGCGACGACGAGGCCAGCGTCCGGGTGCTCGGCCCGGATGACCTTAAGCATGGCCTTGAGCACGGCCATGAGCGTGGCCACCAGCATGAGCACTCTCCTGAGCATGAGCATGAGCACGACCCGGGACGCACCGTCGTGCTGCAGCAGAAGGTGCTGGCCAAGAACGACAGCCTGGCCGCGGAGAACCGGGCCTGGCTGGCCAGCCAGGGCATCCTCGCGGTCAACCTGATGAGCTCACCGGGCGCCGGGAAGACCACGCTGCTCGAGCGGACGGCCCGGGACGCTGGCGCCGAACTGATGCTGGCCGTCATCGAGGGTGATCAGGAAACCACGCTGGACGCGGCCCGGATCGAGGCGGCCGGCTGCCCGGTGGCGCAGATCAACACCGGGGCCGGCTGCCATCTGGACGCCAGCATGGTGGCCCGCGGGCTGCGCGCCCTCGGCCCACGGCCCGGCACCCTGCTGATCATCGAGAACGTGGGCAACCTGGTCTGCCCGGCCCTGTTCGACCTCGGCGAGGCGGCCCGGGTGGTCATCTCCTCGGTCACCGAGGGCGCCGACAAGCCGGCCAAGTACCCGCAGATGTTCCGCGGCGCCGGCCTGGTCCTGCTCAGCAAGGTGGACCTGCTGCCCTACCTGGACTTCGACACCGCACAGCACGCCGCCGACCTGGCCCGGATCAGCCCGCGGACCCAAATCCTGCCGGTCTCGGCCCGCACCGGCGAGGGCCTGCCCGCCTGGTACGACTGGCTCCGCCAGCACCCCCGCCCGCCAAAAGCGTAATCATGCCCAGAAAAGGGCATTAACCAGCATCTTCCTCCCCCGGCCGCACAGTGGCGCGGCCGGCTGGGCCAAATCGGCTCACCCGTGACGGGTGATGCCGCAAGTTGCGCACGCGCCAATGCTGAACGTACCGGGCCTCCGCCCAAACGGCCTGAACGCGGGGCGTCCAGGCGCAAAGGAGACAGAATGCCACTCGCCGTTGCGTCCAACTATCCGGTGCTGGACATTTTCTGGACGATCATCGAGTTCTTCCTGTGGGTGATCTGGATCTGGATCCTCATCATGATCTTCATCGACATCTTCCGCAGCCATGACCTGTCCGGCTGGAGTAAAGCACTGTGGTTCCTGTTCGTCCTGTTCATCCCGCTGATCGGCGTGCTGTGTTACCTGATCGTGCGGGGCGGCTCGATGCACGAGCGGTCAGTCCGCCAGGCGCGGCGCGAAGCCGATGCGTTTTACGCCAGCTACGGACGGCACGCCGCCCCGGAGGCCACCGACGGCGGCGGCGGGAGCACCGCCGACCAGCTGGCCAAGCTGGCCGACCTGCGCGACCGCGGTGTGCTCAGCCAGGAAGAGTTCGACCGCGAGAAGGCCAAGGTCCTCGCGGCCTGAGGCCTGCCGGGAGGCGGGCGGCCTAGAACACGCCGATCTCGCGGCCGCGCCGCACCGCGTCGTGCCGGCTCGACACACCCAGCTTGCGGTAGATCGCCTGCGCGTGCGTCTTGACCGTGTTCGGCGACACGTATAGCTCGCGGCTTATCTCGCGCAGCGACAGCGAGCCGCGGAGCAGCCGCAGCACGTCCTCCTCGCGCTCGGTCAGGCAATCGTCCGGGCCCACCCGCCGGGCCGGGACGAGCTGCCGCCGGAGCCGGCCCAGCCGGGCCTGCAGGCAGCTGGCGCCGTCCGGGTACACCGTGAGCACGCCGTCCACCTCGCTGAGCAGTTCCGCGGCGCCGCCGCTGTCCCCCATCGCGAGCAGCACCTCGGCCAGCCGGAGCTCGGCTTCCAGGGTGGCCCACGGGCTGAGCCCGGGGAACCGGCGGCGCACCCGGACCGCGCGGCGCAGCTCGCTCCGGCCTTCCTTGAACCGGCCCTCGGCCGCGTACACCGCGCCGGTCGCGGTGTAGGCCAGCGAGCTCTGCGGGGTCTCGGCCAGCTCGTCCTGTGTGGCCAGCCGGCGCGCGGCCAGGGCCAGCTCCCGGGCCCGGGCCAGCTGGCCCAGTTCCAGCGCGGTCAGCGCCAGCGTGGCATAGGCCAGCACCCCGGCCACGGTGACCGATCCGTCGCTGACTACCGCCTGCTCCAGCGGCGGCACCGCGGTCTCCAGATCACCCGACAGGTACTGGCAGAACCCATGCGCCGCCCGGGCCAGCGTGTACCACGGCGAACCCGGGTCGTCCTCGATGCTGGCCGCGGCGGCCGCGGCCTGCCGCATGATGGCCAGCCCGTCGAACCCGTACACCCCGCGGAGCAGGGCGGCCGACGAGGCCAGGGACCGGATGCCGTCCGGCAGCATGCCGTCGTGCGGCGCCGCCTCGATCCACGGCAGCCAGCGGCGGACCGGTTCCGGCTCGCCGGACAGCGCGGCCGCCCAGGCCACGCAGTGGGCGGCCAGCGGGCTGGCCGCGATCTGCTCGTCGCTGAGCGAACGCAGCCAGCCGCGCACCATCGCGGCCCGGCCCATGTTGGTGTACGCGGGCCAGTGCTGGGCGATCAGGCCGACCGCCCCGGCCGCGTCCCCGGCGGCCAGCGCGTGCTGCACCGCCTCGCCGACCGAGCCGGCCGCCTGGTGCCAGGCAGCCGCCCGCCGGTGCAGCTCAGGGATCAGGTCAGCATCGGTGCGGACCAGTTCGGCGTGCAGCGTCTGCGCGAACAGGTGGTGGTACCGGAACCACCGCCGGGTCTCGTCCAGCGGCACCACGAACAGATTCTCCCGCTCCAGCACGTCGATGATCCCGGCCGCGTCGGCCACGCCGGTCACCGCCGTGCACAACGGCGCGCAGAACCGGCCGAGCACCGAGGTCCGGGCCAGGAACCGGCGGATCTCCGGCGGCTGCTGGCCGAGCACCTCCTCGGCCAGGAAGTCCACGATGAACCGGTTGTCGCCGGTGAAGTCGTGGCTGAAGCTGGCCGGCGAGGGATGGTTGCGCAGCGACAGTGCGGCCAGGTACAGCCCAGCCGGCCAGCCCTCGGTGCGCTGCACGATCTGCTCCAGGCCGGGCTGGCCCAGCTCGGTTCCGCTCACCGTGTGCAGGAACGCGGCCGCATCGGGCACGCTGAACCGCAGCTCACGCATGCCCAGCTCGACCAGGTCGCCGGCCGCGCGCAGCCGGGCCAGCGGCAGCGCCGGCGTGGCCCGGGTGATCACCACGAGCTGGACCGTGGCAGGCAGGTGGACCAGGAACGACGCGGTCTGCTCCAGGCAGGCCTGCTCCCTGATCACGTGGAAGTCGTCGAGGACCAGGACGACCTCGTCGGGCAGCGCGGCCAGCGCGTTGATCAGCATCGGCAGCACCGTGCCCTCGATATCCGGGGCCTGGGCACGCAGCGCCCGCAGCACGTTCGCGCCGTCCAGCCCGGGGCACGCCCGGTACAGCGCGCACGCGATGTGCCACCACAGCCGGCCGGGATCATCGTCGCCGCGGTCCAGGGACAGCCAGGCGAACGACCGCCGTTCGCTGGGGCTGGACCACCACTGCGCGATCAGCGTGGTCTTGCCGAACCCGGCGGGCGCCTCGACCAGGATCAGCTTGGCCGGGCTGGCGGCGAGCTGCCCGGCCAGCTCGCGCCGCGGCAGCCATTCCACCCGCGCGCCGGGCGGGTGCAGCTTGGTCTCGATTGGCACCTCGAGGACCGGACCGGGGTGTCGCGAGCCGCCGACCGCCCGCAGCGCACGGGGGGGCCGGTCAATCTGCCGCACGAAGCCCGGCTCGGACACCTGGCCACTATGACTCACGGTAACTGGTCTGCCCAGTGCCAATGGTCCCTAGACAGACAGAAAGGTCTCACTCCTAGACAGTGCTAGCCAGTCTCGGCTACTTACGGTGAGCGGGCCGGGCTCCAGTCCAGCCGGAACCAGACGGCGGTCCCCCGGGCTGAGCCGTCCCGGTACCGGTGATGACCCCACCACGCGGCCAGCGTCTGCACGGCGAGCAGGCCATGACCGGATTCGGCCAGCGTGCCTGTTGTTCCGGCGGCCGGCGCCGGGGTGCTGTCCGACCCGTCGTCCAGCACGGCCACGCACACCGACGCCCGCCCGCGCCACACCACGACCTGAAATTTCCCGCTCCGGCGGCCCGTCCTGGTGTGCCGGATCGCGTTGCTGGCCAGTTCAGATGCGCACAACTGGGCATCGTCGGCCACCGGGCAGCCGTCCAGCATCCGGGCCACGAAGCCGCGGGCGTGGGCCACCTGCTCGGGCCGGCCGGGGAACACCCGCCGCTTCGGCGGCGCCACCAGCCACGCCCCCTGCCCGGCTAGCTGGGCCATCGTGCCTGCTGGCCGGGTATCCGCCGGGACACCGCGCGGCCAGGCCGGCAGGACCATGGCGGCGGTATCCGGTGCCGCGCGGAGCGCGGGCGGGCTCCTGCCGGACATGGCACCTCTCCCATCGCGGTGCGATCCGCCCCGGAACGCACCCCACTCTGCCGTTACCAGACGAGAACGTGCTAGAGCTAGAAGACCATAACTAATTGCGGATCGGGTAAATTCGGCCAGCTGCCAGATGACCCTTACTTTCAGGAAAGCATCCGTTCCCCTGGTAATAACCTTCAGCCAATACGTTAACAAGCTAACGATCATTTTTTCTGAACGCCAGTGCCCGCAACTGCCACCGGCCGACGGCCCGGCGACTGCGGGCGGGCCGGGAAACCGGGCAGACTTGGCTGCGTGACCGGCACGGTCCGGGCGGCGGTCCGGGTAGAAGGCGTGGTCCAGGGGGTCGGGTTCCGCCCGTTCGTCTACTCCCTGGCTACCCGGCTGGGCCTGGCCGGCTGGGTGGGCAACGACGCCGACGGCGTGTTCGCCGAGGTGGAGGGGCCCGCCGCCGGGGTGCAGGACTTCCTGGCCGCGCTGGTCCGGGACGCGCCGCCGCTGGCCCAGGTGGACCGGGTAACCGCGCAGCCGATCGCGCCGGACGGCCGCGCCGGGTTCAGCATCGTGCCCAGCGACCCAGTGCCCAGCGACCCGGCCGGCCGCCACGCGCTGGTCTCGGCGGACACCGCGACCTGCGCCGACTGCCTGCGGGAACTGGCCGACCCAGCCGACCGCCGGTTCGGCTACCCGTTCATCAACTGCACCAACTGCGGCCCGAGGTTCACCATCGTCCGCGACGTGCCCTACGACCGGCCGCTGACCACCATGGCGGACTTCGCGATGTGCCCGCGATGCGAAGCCGAATATCATGACCCGGCCGACCGGCGCTTTCACGCGCAGCCGACGTGCTGCCCGGCCTGCGGGCCGCGACTCAGCCTGCTCGATGCCAAAGGCAGCACGTTGCCAGGAGAACCACTCGAAACCGCCGCCGGACTGCTTCGAAACGGCCACGTACTGGCCGTCAAGGGGCTGGGCGGTTACCACCTCGCCGCCGACGCGGCCTGCGAGCAGGCGGTCGCCGCGCTGCGCACCCGCAAGCACCGGGAGGACAAGCCGTTCGCGGTGCTGGCCGCGGATCTGGCCAGCGCGAAGCAACTGTGCGAGGTCGACACCGCAGCCGTCGGCCTGCTCACCAGTCCGGCCCGCCCCATCGTGCTGCTCCCGAAACTGCCCCAGGCGCACATCGCTTCAGCCACGGCGCCAGGCAACCGGCAGCTCGGCATCATGCTGCCGTACACGCCGCTGCATCACCTTCTCTTGCGGGCGGTGGGCGGCATTCCTTTGGTCATGACCAGCGGCAATCGCTCCGATGAACCCATCG
>DATCUG010000570.1:0-5033 GCA_036567525.1 Streptosporangiaceae bacterium
CGAGCCACTCCCCCGCGGGCACCCGCTCGGACTTGGCCACCGCCCGGCCGCCCAGCAGCACCTGGCCGCTGCTGATCAGCTCGGCCGCGCTGGCCCGGGACAACCCGAACATCCGGGCCAGGGCGGCGTCCAGCCGCTCGCCGTCCAGCCCCTCCGGGACCGGCACCCGGCGCTGACTGGACTGAGTCACCGGCTGCCGTCGCCAGCTGGGTTTTGGTCGGCCCGCCCGAACCGCGGCGGCGTGCCGCCGCTCGGCGCGGAGCGGCGATCGGGCGGTTCCGGGGGGTCGTCCCCCTGGGTTGACACTTTGCCCTCTAGCGGCACGCTGCGTGCGGCCAGCAGCACGGCCAGCACGCCGCCGCAGACGATGCACGAGTCGGCCACGTTGAACACGGGCCAGTGCGGCAGCTGGATCCAGTCCACCACGTAGCCACGGAACGGGCCGGGCGAGCGGAAGATCCGGTCCCCCAGGTTGCCGATGGCCCCACCGAGCAGCAAGCCCAGCGTGATCGCCCAGGGCACGCTGCGCAGCCGCCGCGAGGTCCGCAGGATAGCGATGATCACACCCACCGCGATCAGGCTGAAGAGCACGGTCATCACGGCGCTGGACGCCCCGATGCTGAACGCCGCGCCGGGGTTGCGCAGCTCAGTGAGCCGGAGCAGGCCGCCGAGCAGCCGGACCGGCGGCCGGTGCGAGAGCATGGCCACCACGATGGTCTTGCTGATCAGGTCGGCCGCGAACACCAGCGCCGCGACCAGGAGCAGCAGCCGGAGCCGGCGTGGGCGCGGCGCGCCGTCCGGGCTGCCCATGCCCCCGGCCGGCTGGTCCGGCACACCCGGTGCCGCGGATCCGTTCAGCGCCGTTCCTCCCGCTGCTTACAGCTCACGCACAGTACCGCACGGGGAAACGCCTGCAACCGCGCCTTCCCGATGGGCTGGCCGCACGATGCACAGACGCCGTAGCTGCCGTCCTCGATCCGGGCCAGCGCCCGCTCGGTCTGGGCCAGCAGTTCCCGCGCGTTCTGGGTCAGCGCGAGCTCATGCTCCCGCTGAAAGGTCTTGGCCCCGGCATCGGCGGAGTCATCGCCCGCGTCACCGACCGCGTCACCCAGCCGTTCCGCGATTTCTGACTCGGCAGTGGAAATATCTTCGCGAAGCCCGGCCGCCTCGGCTTCCAGCTCCTTGCGGACCTCAGCCAGCTCCTGCCCGGTCCAGGGCTTCTCACCAGGCCGGACGGGCAGCGCGGCGGCACCCCGATGTGCTGCTGCCGTCATCTCGGCCCCCTCGTGCGCGGTATGTCCACTTTTGCTGCTGCCACCAATCGATCTTGAACGCGGGCAGTCACCGGAGAATAGATCGGTGTCCCCGGGACTGCAAACACATCTGGCCACGGCAATAATCCGGGGCATCGGCTATCGTTAACTGTCGGCACAGCGTGGATGGGGACAGCTGCCGCTGAACGTGGCCAGGAGCGATCCGGGGTTGGTGCGAGCCCGGGGGCAGGCGCAGCGGACCAGATCACCCCGGAGCCGCCGGAAGAACGGCAACCGCCCAGTAGAACCGGCCGCCTGACATGAATGAGCGGGTCGTGCGCTGCTCCCCGGGAGCGGCCGCGGCCAAGGAGGGTGGTACCGCGGGGCCGCCGCCGGCGCGCCTCGTCCCTCCAGCGAACCCCTTGCCTGGAGCAACGTCAGCCTCAGGCGAGCACCGCCGGAGGACCACCCGCCATGCCTGACGCAGCGGACAGCCAGACCTTCTTCCCCGACCTGCCCGCAGCCATCGACCTGCCCGCCATGGAGCATGACATCCTGGCCCGCTGGCAGGACGGGAAGTTCTTCGAGCGCTCCCTGGACGCCACCGCGGGCCGGCCGCTGTGGACGTTCTACGAGGGCCCGCCGACCACCAACGGCATGCCCGGTGTGCATCACATCGAGGCGCGGGTGTTCAAGGACGTCTTTCCCCGGTTCAAGACCATGCAGGGGTTTCACGTCCCGCGCCAGGCCGGCTGGGACTGCCACGGGCTGCCGGTCGAGGTGGCGGTGGAGCGGGAACTCGGGCTGTCCGGCAAGAAGGCCATCGAGAGCTACGGCATCGCCGAGTTCAACGCGCGCTGCCGTGAGTCGGCCCAGCGGCACGTGGACGCGTTCGAGGAACTGACCATCCGGCTCGGCTACTGGGTGGACCTGCCGCACGCCTACCTGACCATGGACACCAGTTACGTCGAGTCGGTGTGGTGGTCGCTCAAGGACATCTTCGGCAAGGGCCTGCTGGTCAAGGACTTCCGGATCAGCCCGTACTGCCCGCGGTGCGAGACGCCGCTGTCGGACCACGAGATGGGCCAGCCGGACGTGTACCGCCCGGTGACCGACCCCGGGGTCACCGTCCGGTTCCCGCTGCTCAGCCTGCCGGCCGCGGCCAACCCGCTGCTGGACGGGGCCGAACTGCTGGTCTGGACGACCACGCCGTGGACCCTGGTGTCCAACACCGCGGTGGCCGTGCACCCGGACGAGAGCTACGCGATCGCGCGCAAGCCCGGCGACGGTGAGACCGTGGTGGTGGCCGAAGCCCTGGTGTCCCGGGTGCTCGGCGAGGGCTGGCACGTGCTGGCCACGGTGCCGGGTGCCGAACTGGTCGGCGCGGCCTACCAGCCGCCGTTCGACCTGGTCGAGATCCCGGGCGCGCACCGGGTGGTGCCCGGGGCGTTCGTCACCACCGAGGACGGCACCGGGCTGGTGCACATGGCACCGGCCTTCGGTGCGGACGACATGGAGACCGGCCGGGCCCACGGGCTGCCGGTGGTCAACCCAATCCGCCCAGATGGCCGTTTTGAAGAATGGGTGCCGCAGGTCGGCGGGATGTTCTTCAAAGAAGCGGATCCACCGCTGACCCGGGACCTGGAAGAGCGCGGCCTGCTGTTCCGCTCGGAGCCGTACCAGCACAGCTACCCGCACTGCTGGCGCTGCCACACGCCGCTGCTGTACTACGCGCTGCCGTCCTGGTACATCCGGACCACTCAGGTCAAGGACCAGATGCTGGCCGAGAACGAGCGGACCAACTGGCAGCCGCCCACCATCAAGCACGGCCGGTACGGCGAGTGGCTGCGCAACAACGTGGACTGGGCACTGTCCCGGACCCGGTACTGGGGCACCCCGCTGCCCATCTGGGAGTGCGGCCAGCAGCACCTGACCTGTGCCGGCTCGCTGGCCGAGCTGAGCGAACTGGCCGGGCGCGACCTGGCCACGCTGGACCCGCACCGGCCATACGTGGACGAGGTGGTGATCACCTGCCCGGAGTGCGGCGAGCAGGCCCGCCGGGTGCCCGAGGTGATCGACGCCTGGTATGACTCGGGGTCGATGCCGTTCGCCCGGCTCGGCGCGCCATGGCGCAACCAGGACCAGTTCGAGCAGGCCTACCCGGCCCAGTTCATCTGCGAGGCGATCGACCAGACCCGGGGCTGGTTCTACTCGCTGATGGCGGTCGGCGTGCTGGTGTTCGGCCGGTCGTCCTACCAGAACGTGGTCTGCCTGGGCCTGGTGGTCGACGAGCGCGGCCGCAAGATGAGCAAGCACCTGGGCAACGTGCTGGAGCCGATGCCGCTGATGGAGGCGCACGGCGCGGACGCGGTGCGCTGGTTCTTCGCCGCGTCCGGTTCGCCCTGGTCCACCCGGCGGATCGGCGCCAGCACGCTGGACGAGATCGTCCGCAAGGTGCTGCTCACCTACTGGCACACGGTCTCGTTCCTGGTGCTGTACGCGAACGCCGCCGCCGCGCAGGGCCGGGCCTGGGGTCCCGGCCAGGCGGCCAGCGCGCCGCCCCCCGCGGACCGGCCGCTGCTCGACCGGTGGCTGCTCAGCGAGCTTCATGCGACGGCCGGCGAGGTCACCGACGCGCTGGAGGCCTTCGACACCGCGGCGGCCGGGCGGCGGCTGGCCGCGTTCATCGATGACATGTCGAACTGGTACGTGCGGCGGTCCCGGCGGCGGTTCTGGGATGGCCCAGGCCGCCCGGACGGCGCGGCCGCGTTCGCCACGCTGTACGAGTGCCTGCACGTGCTGAGCCGGCTGATGGCCCCGATCACGCCGTTCCTGACCGATCACGTGTGGGCGGCGCTGCGCGGCGCCGGCGACCCGGAGTCGGTGCACCTGGCCCCGTGGCCCAGCGCCGACCAGACGCTGGTCGATGCCCGGCTGTCCGGGCAGATGGCGCTGACCCGGCGGCTGGTGGAACTGGGCCGGTCGGCCCGCGCGGCCGCGTCGCTGCCCGTCCGCCAGCCCTTGGCCCGGGCCGTGGTCAGCGCGGCTGGGTTCGCCGAGCTGGACCCGGAACTGCGGGCCGAAGTGGCCAGCGAGCTCAACGTGCGCTCGCTGGAGCCGATGGCGGCGGTCGGCGATGACCTGGTCGACTACGTGGTCAAGCCCAACTTCCGCTCGCTCGGCAAGCGGTTCGGCAAGGGCACCCAGGCAGTGGCCGCGGCCATCGCCGCGGCCGACCCGGCCAGCCTGGCCGCGGAACTGCGCAGCGCCGGGAAGGTCTCGGTCGAGGTGGACGGCGCGCAACTGCCGCTCGGCCCGGACGAGCTGATCGTGACGCAGACCCCGCGGTCCGGCTGGACGGTGGCCTCGGATGCGGGCGAGACCGTCGGCCTCGAGGTCGACATCACGCCTGAACTGCGCCGGGAAGGGCTGGCCCGGGAAGTCATCCGGCTGGTCCAGGAGGCCAGGAAGAGCGACCGGCTGCACGTCAGCGACCGGATCCGGGTGCGCTGGGAGACCGCGGAACCGGAATTGTCCGCCGCGCTGGCCGGGCACGGCGAGCTGATCGCCGGTGAGGTGCTGGCCGACGAGTTCCGCGCCGGCACGGCCACGGACCTATCCGGCGCGCACCAGCACGCCGACCCCGGTCTGGGCCTCACGTTCTGGCTGGCCCGCGCCTGACCGCCCACGCGGCGCGGCTGGCCACCCGGGGCTCCGGATAGCACAGCGCCAGCCTCGGCCCGCCAATTGCCGCCCCGTGGGTGGGGGATTGCTGCACAC
>DATCUG010000571.1:0-5979 GCA_036567525.1 Streptosporangiaceae bacterium
ACGTAACCGGCGTCGCGTAGCCTCGGGCCGTGCCAGACGGTGAGATCACGGTGGACGACCCGCGGGCCGCCGACGTCCAGGCCCTGCTGCAGCGGCATCTCACGTTCGCCCACGCGCACACCCCGGCCGAGCATGCGTACGCGCTGGACGTCAGTGCCCTGCTCGGCCCGGCCATCACGTTCTGCAGCTACCGGGGCGGCGGTGAACTGCTCGCGGTGGGTGCCCTGCACCAGCTCGACGCGGCGCACGGCGAGCTCAAGTCCATGCACACCGCCGAAGCGGCCCGGGGCCGGGGCATCGGCCGGGCCATGGCCGTCCACCTGATCGGGCTGGCCCGCGACCGCGGCTTGCGCCGGGTGAGCCTGGAAACCGGCACCATGGCCGCGTTCGCCCCGGCCCGTGCCCTCTACGCCAGCCTCGGCTTCACCCCGTGCGGCCCGTTCGGCGGCTACCAGCCCAGCCCGGACAACACGTTCATGACCCTGCTGCTGGCCTGACACAACGCCGCTGCCCCAGCCTGCAGGCCGAGGGCCGGGTCCGTCCCTGGCGCAGTATGCACCCGGTGGACGGTGCGCCTGGTGGGGTTGGTGGTGCTGGTGTGGCCCGCTTCCGCCTCGCGTGTGGGGGATTACTGCACACCTGACTACAGCAATTCCGCACCCACGCGGTGCCTGCCATCTCGCGCAGGCCGGTGGCGCTAGCCTGACCGAAGAAAGTGGGTTAAGGTACCGTTTGGGTCTATAACCCAAAGTGTAGAACGACCCGACTCTGGGAGGAACGTCATGCTCGCTCGCGTCAACTCCGTGCAAACGGCACCTGACCAGATCGACGGTCTCGTCAAGTGGAGCGGGGAACAGCTCCCGGCCGCCGAGGAGGCTCCCGGGTTCAAGGGCCTCTACCTGCTGGCTGACCGGCAGAGCGGCAAGATCCTGAGCATTTCCCTGTGGGAGAGCGACGACGACCTGCGGCAGTTCGAAGCCCGCGGCACCCAGGCACGTAACGCGGCCACGTCGGAACTGGGCATTGCCCCTACTCCTACTGACCTCTATGAGGTAGTGCTACAGGGGTGACCTGGCCCGCACCGACTGATCCGCCCCCCGGTCTCCGGGAACGCAAGAAGATCAAGCTGCGACGCGCCATCCAGGCCGCGGCGCTGCGCCTGTTCGAGACCCAGGGCTACGAGCACACCACCGTCGAGCAGATCGCCGCGGCCGCCGAGACCTCCACCACCACGTTCTACCGCTACTTCCCGGCCAAGGAAGACGTCGTGCTCGACAACGACGCCTCCCCCCGCTTCGGAGCCACCGTCGCCACGCGACCGGCCGGCGAGCCCCTGACCGTGACCATCCGCGCCGCCATGGGCGCGGTCGTGGCCGCGGCCGAAGCCGACCGGGACCTAACCCTGGCCCGGATGCGGCTCGTCGCGACCGTCCCGGCCCTGGAAGCCCGGTACGCCGGCCAGGAGCGCCGGACCATCGATTACCTGACCCGGCTGCTGGCCAGCCGCACCGGCCGCCCGGCCGGCGATTACCAACTCGAACTCGTCGCGTTCGTGCTCGCTGCCGTCCTGTTCACCGCCTCCCGCCGATGGGTAGCCGAACAGGGCGCCACCTCGCTGGCCAGCCTGGTCGACCAGGCCCTGAGCACCATCGAACCCCTACTGGCCGGGCTCGAACGCCCCACCGGAACTTAGCGAGCGTGGGCGGCTGCGGCTGCCGGGACGCGGGCAACGCTGAGCTGGCGCAGCCACCGCCGTCCGGCGGCTATGGATACGGGCGGCTGGCCACGACGTAGCTGGTTGCTGGCGACCACCGGTGGACCGTCATCAGGCCACGGTTGATATCCCACTCGACGAACACGGCCTGCCGAATGTGCAGGTTGAACACGACTGCCTTGTCCGGTGCGCAAGCCAGCCACCACGCGTCAGCTGCCGCGGTGCGCAGGTCCTGGCGGGCTTCGGCCGCTGGCCCATACAGCTTGAGCTCTCCTTCTCCGCTGTCGGGGCCGGTCACCACACTGTGCAGCACATACCGCGGATCGCGGCGCAGGTCGGCTGTCTTGGCCGTCCAGGCCATGGCGCCGATGAGCAGCTGTCCCTCGGCGAGGCGGGGCTCGATGGGGCTGATGCGCGGGGATCCGTCGCGGCGCAGCGTGCCCAGCAGCGCCACGCGTGCTGAGGTCAGCCGGGCCCGGCCGAGCCGCGCAAGCTCAGGCGCGCCCAGTTCCACATCCCGCCAGCTTGCCGCCGCAGGAACGCCCGCCACGCCAGCGACGCTACCGCTGCCTGACGCGGCACTAGAGGGTGGAGCCGCGGATGACGAGCTCACAGGGGTGCCGCCGGATGCCGCCCTGCGGCGGTGTGCCGTCGATGATGGTGAACAGATCCCGGGCCGCCGCGGCGCCCAGCGCCTCCAGGTTCATGTCCACGGTGGTGAGCTGGGGCTCGGTCTCCAGGGCGAACACGTGCCAGTTGTCGTATCCGGTCACGGCCACGTCGCCGGGCACCCGGAGACCGAGCTCGTCCAGCGCCACCAGCACACCCGACGCGATCTGGTCCGAGCCGCCGAGCACCGCGTCGATGTCCGGCGCCTGCCGCAGCAGGTCGGTGGCGGCGGCGCGCGCCCAGCGCTGCGACCACTCGCCGTACCGGACCGGCGCGGCCAGGTCCAGCCGGTGCTGGCGGAGCCGGGCGGCCAGGCCCGCCACCCGGTGCGCGACCGCGGTGGCGTGCCCGGGCCCGGTCAGGTGCACGATGCGCCGCCGGCCGGTCTCGGCCAGGTGGTCCACGGCCAGCCCGATGCCCGCGACGTCGTCCGGCATGTGCACCACGTCCTGCGGGTCGTCGGACTCGCCGTACACGTAGACCACCGGGACGTCCACGTGCCGGGTCACCGATGCGGTGACCGCGTTGTTGTCCCCGACGACCAGCAGGCCGTCCACCCTGCGGGCGGCCAGCATCCGGGCCAGTTCCAGGCTGCGGGCCGGATCGCCACGCGCATCGCAGGCGATCATGGACAGGTCGATCTCGCTCAGCGCGGCCTCCGCCCCGAGCATGATCGGCACCGCGAAGCGGTGCGTCATGCTGTCCGCGACGATCAGCCCGACCGTGCTGGTCCGCCCGCCGGTCAGGCCGCGGGCGATCGGGCTGGGCGTGAACGAGAGTTCCCGGGCCGCGGCGATGACCCGCGCCCGTGTCGCCTCCGACACCCGGTTCTTACCGTTGATCGCCTTCGAGGCGGTGGTCAGCGAGACCCCGGCGCGTTCGGCCACCTCGATGAGCGTGGCCGGGCGTCGTTTCGTCACGTCCCGATTGTCCCATCGGCCACCACGCGCCGTCTGCTTGCGCCGAGTGGTGCCCGGACGCGTGGTCAAGCCAGGCGAATGTGTGCCGAAACCGTCGCTGGAACAGCGGTTTGAGCACACATTCGGGTGTTGCTCCGCGGGATGCGCACCGGGCCCGTTGGGTCTTGACGTGGCCGGCGGTCGGGAAGACCCTCAACAGTGCGGGTGGGGAAGCGCTTCTCCACTTTGGGGTCGAACGCAGTGTGGGCTGGGGGCCGGTCACGGAGAGGTGGCAGATGAGACGGCAACTGGCCGCGGTGGCGGCGATCTTCCTGGCCGTACCGGGACTTCTGCTCAGCGCCCGGCCCGCGGCCACGGCTGCCAGCAGCCCCAATGACCTGGTGGTGAACCTGGGGTCCAGTACCGGCCCGTTCGATGGCGGCGCGTCGGGCGCCCTGTACGGGCTCTATGACCAGGGCGTACCGAGCAGCAACCTGATCCAGGGCATGGGCCTGGTGACCACGGACACCAAGGCCCAGGACGGCCAGCAGCACCCGGGGTCGGACGCGCTGGAGATCGCCAAGCCGTTCGTGGCCAGCGGCGGCCGCAGCATCTACATCTACATGACCGACGTGTACCGCAACTTCCCGTACGAGCGGACCACGTACGCGCAGTACCAGGGCTACCTGAAGACCGAGGTCGAGCAGGTATTAACGTCCCCGTACCGGAACCGGATCATCCTGGTCCCGTACAACGAGCCGGACGGCAACTGGTTCGCGGGCCTGACCACGAACGCCAGCACGCTGGCCGCGTTCGAGGCCGAGTGGCTGCAGACCTACCACTTCATCAAGGGCCTGTGGCCGCAGGCCCGGATCGCCGGGCCGAACTTCAGCGGCTTCTTTCCGGCCGCGCTCGGCTCGTTCCTCCAGTTCTGCCTGGCCAACCACTGCCTGCCCGACGTCATGACCTGGCACGAGCTGCAAGTTCCGTCCACCGTGCGCACCGACGTGGCCGCTTACCGCGCGCTGGAGAAAACGGTCGGCCTGCCCCACCCGCTGCCCATCAACCTGGACGAGTACGCGGCCCGGTACCAGCTGACCAGCCCGGGGCAGATGGTCGCGTGGCTGTCCGCGCTGGAGGCCGCGAAGGTCGACGGGGACCTCGCCTACTGGAACATCAACGGGACGCTGGGCGACTCGGTCGCCCAGCAGAACGTCCCGAACGCCCAGTGGTGGCTGTACAACTGGTACGCCTCGCTGTCCGGCGACACCGTGGCGGTGACCCCGCCGCACGGCAACACCGACGACACGCTGCAGGGCCTGGCCACGCTGGACAAGGCGCAACGGCAGGCCCGCATCATCATGGGCGGCGGGCCGGCCGGGCCGGAAGGCGTCACGGTCAGGAACATCGACCCGGCCATCTTCGGGCACACCGTGCACGCCACCATCTTCCAGGACCGGTGGAGCGGGATGACCGGCGCGGCGGCCCAGCCAACCCGGTCCTTCGACGGCGACGTGCCGGTGGGCTCCGACGGCTCGATCACGCTGCCAGTGACCAACGGCGACCAGGGCGACGGCGCCGGCGGGAACGCCGCGTCCTGCCAGGCGACCGGACCGCGGGTGGCAGGCAAGATCGGCAACGCGCTGGCGTTGTGCGGAAATAATGAATTTGTGAGCCTGCCGTCCGGGATCATGCAGGGCGTCAGCGACTTCACGATCTCGGCCTGGGTCAACCCGTCGGCCAACACGGCCTGGTCCCGGGTGTTCGACTTCGGCACCGGCACCGGCGACTACATGTTCCTGACCCTGAACGCGGGCGGCGGGCCGATCCGGTTCGCCATCACCACCAGCGGGGCGGGCGGCGAGCAGCAGATCAACGGCACCGGTGAACTGCCGCCGGGCACCTGGTCGCACGTGGCGGTGACGCTGTCCGGCCACACCGGGACGCTCTACGTCAACGGCACCGCGGTCGGCACGAACAGCAACATGACGCTGAACCCGGCGGCCCTGGGCAACACCACCCAGGACTGGATCGGGCGTTCGCAGTACCCGGCCGACCCGTACCTGAACGGC
The DNA here is from genome assembly GCA_036567525.1 of Streptosporangiaceae bacterium. Taxonomy (GTDB): domain Bacteria; phylum Actinomycetota; class Actinomycetes; order Streptosporangiales; family Streptosporangiaceae; genus RYN-230. The sequence continues at coordinate 5,355 of DATCUG010000571.1, forward strand.
AAGATCGACGACTTCCAGATCTACAGCAGCGCGCTGAGCGCCAGCCAGATCGCCGCGCTGGCCGGCGGCCAGCCCGGGGCGGGCACCGTGGCCGACTACGCGTTCGACGAGACGGGCGGCGCCACCGCGACCGACTCCTCCGGCAACGGGCGCAGCGGGACCATCATCTCCAACCCGGCCGTGCCGCCCACCATGGACGCCTACGAGGTCATCCTGGCCCCCGGCGGCACCGGCTCGCCGACCCCCACCGACAGCACCTGGCTGCACAGCTACCTGGCATCGCAGGCCACGATGACCGGCACCGGCTGGAACATCAACACCGAGGGGACGCCGTCCAACCTGGGCGGCTACGCCACCGCGGGGGAGCAGGACGTGGGCGGGCTGCGCACCGGGTCGAGCACCGTGATCATGTTCCACGTGACCGTGCCGCAGACCGGCGACTACCACCTGTCCATCTTCGATGGCAGCAACTCGGCCGCGTCCGACGTGTCCGGGCCGACCAACATCTTCGTCCGAGTGGACGGGAGCAGCCCGCAGCAGGTCTGGCTGCCGGCCGGCTACAACTGGGTGATCTGGAACCACGCCGACACCACCGTGCACCTGACCGCCGGCCAGCACGACATCA
>DATCUG010000572.1:0-6380 GCA_036567525.1 Streptosporangiaceae bacterium
CCTGGACCTGACCTGACCGCTCGCTACCTAGCACCCTGACAGCTCACGGAAGGAGCGGCGCGATGACCGCGACCACCGCCTGGACCTGACCTGACCGCTCGCCACCCAGCACCCTGACAGCTCACGGAAGGAGCGGCGCGATGACCGCGACCACCGCCTGGACCTGACCGCATCCCTGGCCCGGCTCCGCTGGGACCGGCGAGCAGGCTCATCCGGCCCGCGGCTGCGTCAGTGTGACGGCCACGGCTCCGGCCAGGCCCAGGACACCGCTGGCCGCGATGACCAGGCTGGGAGGGAAGTGCTGCGCTGCTGCGCCAGCCAGGATCATCGCTGCGCCCTGGCCAAGGCTCATGCCACCCTGGGCAATCCCGAATGCCTGGCCGCGCTGCCCGTCCGGCACGGCACGGACAAAAGCGGCATTGGCGGCCAGCTGGTAACAGTCACACAGACCACTGATCATGAGCACGATCAGCGCCCAGGGCAGCGATGGGCGGAAGACGAAAAGTATGAGGACAGCGCAACTGCCCGCAGCTAGTGGGCTCACCCAGCGCTGCCGCTGCCGCGGTTGCACCAGGCGGCTGAACAGGACCGCACCCAGTGCGGCGCCGAACGCCCCCGCGGCCAGGATGAGGCCGACCGTGGCGGCACCGCGGCCCAGCGAGTGCCCCAGCGGCGCAGCCACCCCTTCCGGCACGTTGTAAAAGGCGGCCAGCCAGCCGAACAGCATCGGCGTGAGCAAGGCCGGGGTCAGGAAGACCAGCCGCAGACCCGCACCGAGCCCCCGGCCCGGGTGAGCCGCCGGGTGGGCTGGGCCGGTGCGCGGCGGGCCGGGCGGCGGAATTGGCCGGGCGCGCACCCACAGCGCGGTTATCAGCGCGGACACAATGAACGTCGCGGCGTCCGCCAGCAGTGAGGCCCGGACGCCGAAGAACGCGACCGTGGCCCCGCCGGCGGCGAATCCCAGCACCTGGGCGAATTGCAGCGTGGTCAGGGTGACCGCGGTGCCGAGCACATACCGGTCACCGGCCAGGATGTCTGGGTAGAGCGCCGCCCGGGCCGACGTGAACGGCGCGCCGGCCAAGGTGACCAGGAACAGCAGGCCGACCCGGAGGGCAACGGGCATGCTGGGCAGCGCCATCAGGCCGACCAGCGCGGCCCGGGTCAGGTCGCAGACGATCATCACCTGGCGGCGCGGCCACCTGTCCGCGAGACCGGACAGGGTGAGCCCGCCCAGGAACGTGGGTACCACGCTGGCCGCGAACGCGACCGCGGCCAGCAGAGCCGAGCCGGTCTGGTCGAACACCAGCAGGGTGATCGCGACCCGGGCCAGCTGGTCGCCCGCGACCGACAGGACCTGGGCGAACCACAGCGCCCGGAACTCCCCGATCCCGAAGACCTCGCCGAACGTGGCCCTGAGCTCGGCCGGCTGACCGCCGTCGCGGGACAGCCCGGTTTTCCTGCTAGTGATCGGCGCCTCCCCCGGAGCCCAGGCCGCGCCACGCGGCGATGTCCCCCCGGATACGCTTCGTGATCACCCGCCAACCTCCCGTATGAAGGCTACCTACATCCGAACCGGATCGAAGGGTTTCATAGCTGGCCAGCGCCCGGGTTCGCCACCCATGTGGAAGGGGCCAGCTCACGGCGTGGCAGCATGATGGCCGTGCGGGCGACAACGGCGATTTTCCCGGATTCCCGGATCCGTGCCGCCCGCAACGCCGTCTACGTCGTATTCACCGCGGCCGGTTTCGCGTTCGCGAGCTGGGCCGCCCGGATCCCGCAGGTTCGTGATCAGCTGCGGGTGTCCCCCGGCGTGCTGGGGCTCATCCTGCTCAGCATCGCCATCGGCTCGACCATCGCCATGCCGCTGTCCGGGCTAGTGATCACCAAGATTGGTGAGCGGCGCACGGTGCTGCTGATGTCGCTGATCTGTGCGGCCGGCCTGGCCACGGTGGCGGTTGGCTACCAGCACGGCATCCCCCCGGTGGTGGCTGGCCTGTTCCTGTTCGGCTTCGGCTCGGGCAACTGGGACGTGGCCATGAACGTGCAGGCCGCGGCGGTGGAACAGGCTCTCGGCCGGTCGATCATGCCCAGGTTCCACGCCGGGTGGAGTATCGGCACCGTGGCCGGGGCGGGCCTGGGCGCGATCATGGTTGCGGTAGGCGTGCCGGTCACCGCGCACCTGCTCGCGGTGGCCGCCCTGGTGACGATCGCGGTGCCGGCCGCGACCCGCCGTTTCCTGCCGCATGCCCAGGCGCCGGACCCGGTCCCGGAGCCGGTGCCCGGCGCGGCGCCGGGGGCGGCCGTGGCGGCCGTGCGGCACAGCCCATTCCGGGCCTGGACCGAGCCACGGACCCTGCTTATCGGCCTGTTCGTGCTGTGCATGGCATTCACCGAGGGGACCGGCAACGACTGGCTCAGCCTCGGGGTCATCGGCGGCTATCACGCGGCACCGGTGCTCGGCACGCTCGCGCTGGCCACGTTCCTGGCCGCGATGACCGCGGGCCGGTGGTTCGGCCCACGGTTCATCGACCGGTTCGGCCGGGTCACGATGCTGCGGGCCGGCGCGGCCACGGCGCTGGCCGGCCTGCTGCTGATCGTCTTCGGCCGGTTCCTGCCGGTCGCGCTGGCCGGTGCGGTGCTGCTCGGCCTGGGCACCTCACTCGGTTTCCCGGTCGGCCTGAGCTCCGCGGCCGACGACCCGCGGTACGCCCCCGGCCGGGTGAGCACCGCCTCCTCGATCGGCTATGTGGCGTTCCTGGCCGGGCCGCCGTCCATCGGGTTCGCCGGCGACCACGTGGGTGTGCTGCATGCGCTGTCGCTGGCGGGCGTCGTGCTGGTGCTGGCCTTTCTGCTCAGCCCGGTCACCGCGCCGCTCCCCCGCCCGGCTTAGCGGTCAGGCCGGGCCGCGCAGCACCGCGCCGACCTGCCGGGCCGCCTCGGCGACGGCGGCGTCCCGGGCCGCGGTCGTCTCCTCCACGGTCAGCGTGCGGTCCGGGGCGCGGAACCGCAGCGAGTAAGCCAGCGACTTACGCCCTTCCCCGGCCTGCTCACCGGTGTAGATGTCGAACAGCCGGACGTCCTCGAGCAGCCCGGGGTAGTCGCTGCCGCGCACCCCGGCGACCAGGGCGGCCTGCACCGCCGCGGCCGGCACATCCAGTGGCACCAGCAGCGCGACGTCCTGGGTGGCCACCGGGTAGGCGGATATCTGCGGCGCCTGGACCGGCGGCAGTTCGGCCGCGGCCGTCTCGATCACCGACATGTCCAGCTCCATCGCGCTGGTCCGGGGCGGTACGCCGAACGCGGCGACGACCCGGGGGTGCAGCTCCCCGGCGTGCCCGGCCAGCCACTCCCGGCCGTCGCTGGCCTGCACGAACAGCGCGGCGCACCGGCCCGGATGCCAGGGCGCGGCCTGGCCGGCCCGGATCTCGAAGCTGACCCGGCTTTCCCGCAGCACGTCGCGGGCCGCCTCGATGGCGTCCTGCCAGCCGGCCAGCCGGCCAGCGCCCCACCAGCCGCCCAGCTCCCGCTGGCCGGTCACCACCGCGGCGATGTGCTGTGGCTGGCCCGGCAGCGCGGCCTCCAGGGTGGCGACCTCGTCGGCCGTCGGCCCGCGGTCCACCCGCAGGATGGGCGCGGTCCGCGGGCCGCCCGGTGGCTCGTAGAAGACCTGGCCGCTCTCGAACAGGCCGATGTCGCCGAATCCCCGGCCGAGGTTGCGCATCAGCACCCGCAGCAGGCCGGGCAGCAGCGTGGTGCGCAGCAGCGGCTCGTCGTCGTTCAGCGGGTTGGCCACCCGGGGCGCCCGGCGGCGCGGGTCATCCGGCGGCAGCAGCAGCCGGTCGTGGTCCGCGGCCGAGCTGAACGGCTGGCTGAGCACCTCGGTGTAGCCGGCCTCGGCCAGCGCGCGGCCGGTGCTGCGGCGCAGCCGCTGCCGGCTGGTCAGGCCACGGCCGGCCGTGGCCCGCGCCGTCCGCACCGGGATGTTCTCGTAGCCCTCCAGCCGGATGACCTCTTCGGCCAGGTCCCACTGGTAGCGCAGGTCCGGCCGCCAGGATGGCGGCAGCACGGCCAGCTGGCCGTCCGCCTCGGTCACTGTGCAGCCCACTTCGGCCAGCCGGCGCAGCACCGCCTGCTGGCCGTACTCCATGCCGGCCACCCGGTCCGGGTAGCCGGCCGGCATGGTGATCGGCACCTCGGGCACGTCCACGGCGGCGTGCGTGCAGCCCGGCCTGGCCGTGCCGCCGCCCAGGCTGGCCAGCAGCGAGACGGCCCGCGCGGTGGCCCGCAGCGGCAGCTCACGGTCCACGCCGCGCTCGAAACGGTAGGACGCCTCGCTGAACAGCTTGTGCCGGCGGCTTTCCCGGGCGATCCCCCGCGCGTCGAAGTGCGCCGCCTCGATGACCAGGTTGCTGGACCTGTCCGAGATCTCGGTGGCCAGCCCGCCCATCGTGCCGGCCAGCGAGATAGCCCCGGAGGAATCCGCGATGACGATGTCCTCCGGGTCCAGGTCGCGCAGCACGTGGTCGAGGGTCTCCAGCCGCTCGCCGGGGCGGGCCCGGCGGACCACGATGGGCCCGGCCAGCGTGTCCCGGTCGAACGCGTGCAGCGGCTGGCCCAGCTCCAGCATCACGTAGTTGGTGATGTCCACGGCCAGCGACACCGACCGCATGCCCGCCCGGGCCAGCCGGACCTGCATGGGCAGCGGGGTGGGCGCGGCCGGGTCGAACCCGTGCACCTCGCGCAGGACGAACCGGTCGCACGCGGTGGGGTCCTCGATGCTGGCCGGGTAGATCTCCGCGGAGACCACCGCGACATCGTCCGGCACCGCCGCGTCGGCCAGGTCGCGGATCGGCACCTGGTAGGAGATGGCCAGTTCCCGGGCCACACCGCGGACGGACAGCGCGTAGCCCCGGTCCGGGGTGACCGCGATGTCCAGCACATGGTCGGCCAGGCCGGCGTAGGCCACGAAGTCGGCGCCCAGCGGCGCGTCCGGCGGCAGCACCAGGATGCCCGAGTGATCCTCGCCGATGCCCAGCTCGGCGGCGGAGCAGATCATGCCGTCCGAGATGTGCCCGTAGGTCTTCCGGGCGCTGATCTCGAATCCGCCGGGCAGCCGCGCGCCCGGCCGGGCCAGCGGCACCCGGTCCCCGGCCGTGAAGTTGACCGCCCCGCAGATCACCCCGCGCGGCTCACCGTCGCCGGTGCTGACCTGGCAGTACCGCACCGGCTTCTTGAACCCGGTGAGCTCCTCGATGGCGGTCACCTCGGCCACCACCACACCGGTGATGTCCTGCCCGGCAGGCTCGACCGCTTCGACCTCCAGGCCAGCCGCGGTGAGCCGCCGGGCCACGTCGGCGGGGTCCAGGCCCGGCGCCAGGCCGGCCGCCTCGGCCAGCCAGGACAGTGGGAGTCGCATCAGGCCTCCATCCCGAACGCGCGGCTGAACCGGACGTCGCCTTCCAGGGTGTCCCTGATGTCGGCCACCCCGTGCCGGACCATCAGGGCCCGCTCGATGCCCAGGCCGAACGCGAAGCCGCTGTACCGGTCCGGGTCGATACCGCAGGCGATCAGCACCCGGGGGTTCACCATCCCGCAGCCGGCCAGCTCGATCCAGCCCTGGGAGCGGCACACCCGGCATGGCTGGCCGCCCGGCCGGGTGGACGCGCCGCGGCAGATGTGGCACTCCATGGACACGTCCGCGGACGGCTCGGTGAACGGGAAGAAGTCGGGCCGCAGCCGGGTGCGCAGCCCTTCGCCGAACATGGCGTCCACGAACGCGCGGATGGCGCCGCGCAGGTCGGCCATGGTCAGCCCCTCGTCCACCGCCAGCCCCTCGATCTGGTGGAACACCGGGCTGTGCGTGGCGTCCAGCGCGTCGCTGCGGTAGGTCTGGCCCGGGCTGACCACGTACAGCGGCAGCGGCCGGGTCAGCATGGCCCGGATCTGCACCGGCGAGGTGTGCGTGCGCAGCACCACCCCGGACCGGTCCGAGCCGTCCGGGCCCGCCATGAACAGGGTGTCCTGCATCTCCCGGGCCGGGTGGTCGGGCGCGAAGTTGAGCGCGTCGAAGTTGTACCACTCGGCTTCGACCTCGGGGCCTTCGGCGATCTCGTAGCCCATGGCGACGAACACGTCGCACAGCCGCTCGCTGAGCGTGGTCACCGGATGCCGGGCGCCGCGCGGCTGGCGGTCCCAGGGCAGCGTGACATCCACCGCCTCCTCGATCAGCACCCGCTGGTCCCGCTCGGCCTCCAGGTCGGCCTGGCGGGCCGCGAGCGCGTCGCTGACCTCGCGCAGCGCCGCCCCGACCCGCTTACCTGCCTCGGCCCGGGCCTCCGGCGGCAGCGCGCCGATCTCGGCGCGTGCGGCGGCCAGCGGTG
>DATCUG010000573.1:0-5695 GCA_036567525.1 Streptosporangiaceae bacterium
ACCGATGCGGGCTCTGACGGGACTTCCCCGGGCGGGAGAGCCGCAGCCTGGCGATTGCGGCCAGCGGGCGGGACTTCTTCCGGGTGGGAGCCGCAACTCGATCTGGCCGTCCAGGCCGGCCTTGTGCCAGAACTCGCGGGCCAGCCCGGTCCACTCGGCGTTCACGTCACAGCACAGCAGGCGGCCGCCCGGGGCCAGGCCACGGGCCAGGCAGATGGACGAGTAGCCGGTGAACGTGCCCACCTCGACCGCCCGCCGCGGCGCGGCCAGCCGGCTCAGCAGCGTCATGAACGTGCCCTGCTCGGCGCCGATCTGCAGGGTCACCCGGTCCGGGAACCGCCGGGCGGTTTCCGCCCGCAGTTCGGCCAGCAGCGGATCCGGCGGGCTGGAGTGGGTCAGGACGTAGTCCAGGATCTGCCTGGTGACATGCTCGGTTCCGGTAGCCACGCGGTCGACGTTAGCGCTCGGGGTGGTTCGGGCACTGCGTCACGGTACGCTCGGGCGCATGGCCTTGGCTTCGCCTTCCTACATCCCGAGCCCGCCGGTCAACGGGTTCCACGTTGGCCCGGCTTACATCCACTTCTACGGGCTGATGTACGTCATCGGGATCACCGTGGCCATCATCATCACCCAGCACCGGTGGAAGCGGGCCGGCGGTGACCCGGGCCTGGTCGGCGACGTGGCCATCTGGGCCGTGCCCGCGGGCATCATCGGCGGCCGGATCTACTTCGACCTGACCACGCCGAAATACATCCCGCATCACTGGTACGGCGTGCTCGCGGTGTGGGACGGCGGGCTGGGCATCTGGGGTGGCATCGCGCTGGCCGCGGTGGTCGGCGTCTGGCGGGTCCGCCGGTCCGGGGCCAGTGCCGTGCTGTTCATGGACGCGGTCGCCCCGGCGCTGCTGGTGGCGCAGGCCATCGGCCGGGTCGGCAACTACTTCAACCAGGAATTGTTCGGTGGCCCGAGCACGCTGCCCTGGGCGCTGCAGATCTCGCCCCAGTTCCGGCCGGCCGGGTACGCTCAGTACACAACGTTCCACCCGACGTTCCTGTACGAGTTCATCTTCGACCTGGCCTGGGCGGCGCTGCTGGTCTGGCTCGGCCACCACCGCAACATCAAGCCGCCCGGGCTGTTCGCGCTGTACGTCGCGGGCTACTCGGCGTTCCGCATCCTCGAGGAGTCGCTCCGGGTGGACCCATCCGAGCACTTCCTCGGCCTGCGGCTGAACATGTACGTGGCCAGCGTGCTGACCATCGCCGGCGTCGTCTGGTTCATCCAGTCGCAGCGCCGCGGCCGGCCCGCCGCGGAACTGCCCGCCCGGCGGCCAGACAGCACGGACGGCGACAGCGCGGACGCGAAGATCGCGGACGCGAAGACCGCGGCCGGGACGGGTGCCGAAGCCCCCAGCGAAGCGGCCCAGCCAGCGGCGGAGTCCAGCGACAGCCCCGTCCCGCAACCGCATGAGTGAAGCATTCATGCGGTCAGGACCGCGTGACTGAATCATTCATGCGGTCCCGGTGTGCGTGGCTGGCGGGTGGCTGAAAAATCCGGGCGGGTTGATCGCTGGGGAGTTCGACAAATGGTTGCTTTCCGGCGTGGCTATCGAACTTACGTTTGATCTTCTGGCATGCTTGATGCCTGTCATCTCATCAACCCGGTTCACCGATCTGCAGGAGGCACCCCAGTGGGCCAGAAGACGGTCAGGTTCAGCGACCTCAGCGGCGAGCTGATCACCAGGGACGACACGCTCGCCCGCATCGTCATCCAGGAGCACCCCGAGCTCGGTGACAGCCCGGTGGAGATCGAGGCGCTGGCCGATGAGGCCGCCGTCATCGAGAAGTCAGCGCTCCGGGTGGCCGTGGTGGAGCTCCACCTGCCCGGTGAGGACGAGCCGCGCCGGGTGACCATGGACGCGGTCGCGTTCGACAAGCTGGCCAGCGACAAGCCGATGAGCGAGCTGCTGCTCACCGCCCGCCCGGCCAAGCCCGCGCGGCGGAGCCGGGCCGCCGCCGCGCCAGCGACGCCGCGCGGCATCAGCTACGACACCCTGGAGCACGCCGGTGAGCCGCACAAGGGCCGGATCACCGGGGCCGAGCGGGAGCTGGTCCGCGACCACCTGGACGCGATCAACGAGCGGCTGGCCAAGCAGGGCATGCGCACCATCGACCCGAAAGACCCGGAGCACGTCGCCCGGTACGGCCTGACCGGCCTGGCGGCAGCCCAGCAGGCCCAGGGCGACTAGGCCCGGCCCCGCAGGGCCTGGATGATCCGCGGGCGGAGTTCCGCGGCGCTGATCACGGCGTCCACCGAGCCGACCTCGACGGCGCGGTGGATGCTGTGCACCCGGTCGAACTCGGTGGCCACTTCGGCCAGCTTCTCGGCGCGCACCGCGGCCCGCACCTCGGCCAGCTTCGCGGTCAGCTCGGCCCGTTCGGCGCCGTCGCTGCCGGCCAGCCGGCCCTCCAGCTCGGCCACCCGGCGGTCGGCTGAGGTACGCCGGTTCACCTCGCCGCTGAACACCACCGCTGCCGCGGGCGCGCCGCCGATCACCGAGGCGAACGAGCCCTCGACGGCCAGCACGGTCATGTCCGGGTTGAGCGCCTTGGAGAACACCACGAACGCGCCGCCGTGATACCGGGAGATCACGCAGAACACGATCGGCCCGGCGAAGTTCACGATGGCCCGGCCGATCTCGGCGCCGTACTCGAGCTGCAGCTTGCGCATGGACTCGGGTGACCCGTCGAAGCCGGACAGGTTGGCCAGCACGACCAGCGGCCGGTTGCCGCTGGCCGCGTTGATGGCCCGGGCCGCCTTCTTGGACGAGGCCGGGAACAGGGTGCCGGCTGTGTAGCTGTCCGGCCCGTCGGTGGGCGGGAAGCCGCGGCGCGGCACCGACTGGGACTCGATGCCGAGCAGGCACACCGGCTGGCCGCCGAGGTGCACGTCTTGCACCACGGCGGTCTCCGCGTCGGCCATGCCGGCCCAGCGTTCCAGCACGGCATGGTCCTGGTCGGCCACCGCGCGCATCACGGTGCGGATGTCGAACGCCTTCTTGCGGTCGGGGTTGGCGGTGGCCGAGAAGATCTCGCCGACCGTGCTGAAGTCACTGCCCGGCAGCGAGTGCGGGTAGCCGCAGATGTCCCGGTCGGGCGGGTCGGTGGTGGCCGCCTGCCGGGGCCCGGGCTCGCCCGGCGCGACGTAGCTGTGCTCGTAGTGCGCCATCAGCACGTCACGGGCCGCGCCCAGGTTCGGCGCCCAGTACTGGGCCTGCCCGTTCGGCCCCATCACCCGGTCGTAGCCGCCGATGCCGAAGTTGTCCTCGGCCGAGACGCCGCCGGAGAAGTCCAGTGACTGCTTGCCGGTCAGCACCATGGCCGAGTCCGGCGTCATGACCAGGATGCCCCGGGTGTGCATCAGCATCGTGGCCTCGGCGTTCCAGTACGGCTGGGCGCCGACGTTGATCCCGGCCACCACGATGTTGATCTCCCCGCCGGCCTGGGTGAACGTGACGATGCGCTTGAGCGCGGCGGCCACCCAGTCCATGTTCTCGGTGCCGGAGTCCATCGAGATCCGGGCGCCGGCGGACAGCGCGAACCACTCCACCGGCAGGCCGCTCCGCTCGGCCAGGTCCAGCGCGGCGATCACCCGCGCGCACTCCGGCTCGGACAGCGCGCCGAGCGACTTGGTCGGGTCGCCGAGCAGCACGACGCGGCGCACCCCGTCCGGGTGCAGCGTGGTCGGCGTGCTGACGACGCCCGCCACCAGCGCGGCGGTGTTCTGGCCGCGGGGCCGCTGTACCGGCACCAGGGCGCCGTCGCCGTCCAGGTCATGCTCGGTGAAGCTGCCGCCCGGGCCGGCCAGCATGCTGGTCAGCTCGTACGGGTAGACGGTGCCGCGGCTGCTGGCCCGCAGCACCTTGAGCCGGTAGTCGTCCAGCGGCTCGACCGGCGCGGTCGGCCGCTCGCCGATCTCCAGCTGCATCCCGGACCCGGCGTCGTAGCTCATCCGCACCGCGATGTCGGCCAGCTCGCCGGTGTCCGGGTCCCGCTGCCGGGCCAGGAACATGACCTCCTCCAGCCCGGCGCCCGCGGTGGTGGGCAGGATGCGCTGGGCGACCGTGTTCAGCTCGGTGCTGGTGATCTCGCTGGGCGGCCACACGTAGATGAGGATCCGGTTGGTGTCGAAGCGCTGGTGCGCCGGGCGGCCGGCCTGCGCCTTGCGGATCGCGTCCAGGCAGGCGGCCAGCGTGTTCTCGGCCGCGGGCAGCGCGACCAGCCTGCCCTCGTGGTCGCGCAGCGGGGTCAGGTCCCGCACTTGGGCCAGCGCGACGAACCGCTCGTCGGCCGGGTTGGCCGGCGCGACGCAGCGGAACAGGCGGACTTCGTCGTCGGCCGACGGCAGCCGGGTCAGGTCGAAGTCGCGCAGCCGTTCCAGCTGCATCCGCTGGGCGATCAGCGGGTGCAGGCCGCGGATCAGGCGTTCCTCGGTGATCCCGTCCGGCGCTGGCCGGAACGTGAAGTGGTGGTGCATGACCGCGCCGCTGCGCCCGGCCACGGTGGTGGTGATCCGGCGGAGCTGGGCAGGCAGCGGCCGGGCGGCCAGCACGGCGCGCAGCTCAGCCGCCATCGCGTCCGGGTCAGCTGGCTGGCCGGCCCAGGTGAGGTAGATGTCGGCGACGGCGTCGCCCGGCGGGGCGACCTCGCCGATGGCCCGCAGCGCGGCCGGCAGGGCCGCGAAGTCCACCGCGGTGGCCAGCACGGTGGACCGGCCGGTGTCGTCCTGGTGCCCGGCGATGATGACCGTGCAGCCGTCCACTGCCCGGGCGTGCAGGCCGGGCCGCAGCCTGCTGCCGTAGTAGCGGCGGGTCAGCACCTCCAGCAGCGGCGCCAGCCCGGCGCCCGGGCGGCCGATCCGCTGCCCGAGCAGCCGCACCAGCGGCTCCGAGCCGGCCACCATGGCGGCGATCCGGTCGGCGCGGTCCGGCGCGTCCGGGTGAGCATCCAGGTAGCTGAGGTGCTTACGCACGCTCGCGTAGACCAGGGCCCGGTTGCGGCGCAGCAGCGGCTGGGCGAACCAGCGGAACACGACCGAGCGGGCCAGGTCGGCCACTGCCGGGAAGCGCAGCTGGGTGGCGGCGATCAGGTGCTCCAGGGTCAGGCCGGCCCGCTCGCGCAGCGGCTCGCCGGGCGGCGGCTCGGTCAGCCACTGCCGCAGCAGCGCGGTCACCACCGCGGCGTCGCTGGCCGCGCGGCGCTGGGCCAGGAAGATCCGGAAGACCGCGTCCTCCAGCTCCGGGGTGCGCTCCAGGCTGGTCACCCCGTAGTGGCTGAGCACCTGGCTGAGCCGGTGCTGGAACGCCTCCGGCAGCCCGGCCCGCTCGGCGTCCAGGCTCTGCAGGTAGGCGTGGAAGTACTCGCGGTGGCTGTGCACCTGGGTGTCGGTCCTGGCGTCCGGCCCGGCCGGCCGGTTCCGGGTCAGCTCGGACAGGTCGGCGAACACTTCGAGCAGGGTGATCTCGCCGGCCAGCGAGCTGCCGTCCCCGGCCGCGGCCCGCGCGGCCAGGTACCGGCCCAGGGTCCCGTTCTCCGGGCCGGTGTCGAAGCCGAGCAGCATCCCGCGCAGGTCGTGCAGCCCGGCGCTGACCTGCTCGGCCGCGGGCAGGCCGGCGGGCTCGGCAGGCAGGTCGATCTCG
>DATCUG010000574.1:0-5616 GCA_036567525.1 Streptosporangiaceae bacterium
CCCAGGATGTTGCCGGCCACGATCCTGGCCTGGTACCGCGCCGTGTGGGTGTAGGCCGCGACTGCGGTGACATCGCCCGCCGCCCACAGCCGCCCGGCCGGTTTCCTGGCCTTCTGGCCCGCGGCGAGCAGTGTGCCGCCCAGCGGCGCGGCCGGGATCACCCGGCACGTCTCGTCCAGCGGCAGCCCCGCACCGGCCGGGATGCCGAGCACCTCCAGCCCGATCCCGGTCAGCCGGGGCCGCCGGCCAGTGGCCAGCAGCACCCGGTCCGCCTCGATCCGGGTCCCGTCGCCCAGCGTCAGGGCCAGCCCGGAATCGAGCGTCTCGGCCTTCACCACCGGCGAGCCCAGCCGCAGGTCGACCCCGGTGCGGCGGAGCGCGTCGGCCAGGATCTCCCCGGTGAACCCGGCCTCGCCCGGCAGCACATGCGGTTCCGCCTCCAGCAGCATCACCTGTGAGCCGAACGCCGCGTAGATCTGGGCCAGCTCGCAGCCGACCGGGCCGGCCCCCAGCACGATCAGCCGCCGTGGCAGGTCCGGGCAGGTCAGCGCCTCGGCGCTGGTCCAGGTGGGCACGTCGGTGAGCCCCTCGACCGGCGGCGCCACCGGCTCGCTCCCGGTGGCCAGCACCAGATCCTGGTAGCGCAGCGTCACCGGGCCGGACGGGGCGGTCCCGGCCACGCTGTCCTTGACCGGGTTCGGCACGACGACCACGGTGCCCGGCTTGGTCACCCGGCCGGTGCCGCGGAGCAGGGTCACCCCGGCTTCGGCCAGCCGCGCGGTGGCCACCGCGTCGTTCAGGTGGCCGGCCACCTCGTCCCGGCGGGCCACCGCGTGCTCCCAGGTCTCGCCCCGGCGCGCCGACTCGAGCAGTGACTTGGACGGCATATCGGCCAGGTAGGGCGACTCACCGCCGACCAGGCCGGCTTCCACCAGCGCCGCCGAGCGGCCGCCCCGGGACACCTCCATGGCGATGAGCGTGCCGGCCGTTCCCCCGCCCAGCACGACGACGTCGAAGTCAGGCATGTGCTGATCCTCCCCCGCCTCGCTATGGCTACGCGGTCCGTTCAGTGCCGACGCGGTCCGTTCATTCTGACAGCCGGAGCCACCCCAGCCCGCCCAAGAGGGGCACATTCCGCACATCCTGGGTACTGACACTGCATGCGGAGCATGTGGAAAGGTGCCATCTCGTTCGGGCTGGTAATGATCCCGGTCAAGCTGTATACCGCTACCGAGCAGCGGGACGTTACCTTCCGTCAGGTACACGCTGCGGACGGCGGCCGGATCAGGTTCCGGCGGGTCTGCGAAGTGGACGGCGAAGAGGTGCCGTACGCCGACGTGGCCAAGGGGTACGAGCTGGAGGACGGCCGGACGGTCGTGCTGACCGACGATGATTTCGCCCAGCTGCCGCTGCCCACCGCCCGCAGCATCGAGGTGCTGAACTTCACTCCGGCCGACCAGATCGACCCGATGCTGATGAATCGGAGTTACTACGTGGAGCCGGAGAAAGCGGGCACCCGGGCCTACGCGCTGCTCCGCGACGCGCTGGAGCGGTCCGGCCGGGTCGCGGTGGCCCGGGTCGCGCTGCGCCAGCGGGAGTCGCTGGCCACGCTGCGCGCCCGGGACGGAGTGCTGGTGCTGGAGACGCTGCTCTGGCCGGACGAAGTGCGGGCCGCCGACTTCGCGTTCCTGGACGAGGACATCGAGACCCGGTCCCAGGAGCTGAAGATGGCATCCTCGCTGATCGACTCGATGACCGAGGACTTCGATGCCGAGCAGTACCACGACAGCTACCGGGAAGCGCTGGAGGAACTGGTCGCGGCGAAGGTGGACGGCCTGGCCCCGCCGGAGCCGGAAGAGCGGCCGGCCGCCGAGCCGGTCAGCCTGCTGGACGCGCTGCAGGCCAGCCTGGACGCGGCCGGTAAGGACCGTCCGGCCGGCGCCCGTAAGCGCCCGCCGCGGAAGCGGGCCAGCGCCTGAGCCAGGCCCTTTTCTGCCTAACGCCCGTGCCAAGTAGGCTGAGTCGCCTGGGAACCCAGGCGATTGGTGGCGACTGATGAAAACCCGCACGCTCGGCCAGGGGCTTAGCGTCAGCGAACTCGGACTCGGCTGCATGGGCATGAGTCAGTCCTACGGCACGCCGGACGACGCGGAATCGGTGGCGACCATCCACCGGGCCCTGGACCTCGGGATGACGTTCCTGGATACCGCGGATGCCTACGGCCCGTTCACCAACGAGGAGCTGGTCGGCGGGGCGATCAAAGGCCGCCGGGACGAGGTCGTGCTGGCCACCAAGTTCGGCAACCAGCGCCGTCCGGACGGCACCCGGACGGTCAACGGCCGGCCCGAGTACGTGCGGGAAGCGTGTGACGCCTCGCTGCGGCGGCTCGGCACCAGCCACATCGACCTGTACTACCAGCACCGGGTCGATCCGACCGTGCCGGTCGAGGAGACCTGGGGCGCGATGAGCGAACTGGTGCACGCCGGGAAGGTGCGTTACCTGGGCATCTCGGAGGCCGCGCCGGCCACCGTGCGGCGGGCCCACGGGGTGCACCCGATCGCGGCCGGCCAGTACGAGTACTCGCTGTTCAGCCGGGAACCCGAGGACCAGCTGCTGCCGTTGTTCCGCGAGCTGGGCATCGGCCTGGTGTCCTACAGCCCGCTCGGCCGCGGGCTGCTGACCGGCACGCTGGACGCCGCGGCCGGGTTCGGCACGGCCGACTTCCGGTCCCGGGCCCCGCGTTTCCAGGGCGACAACTACGCCCGCAACCTGGCTATGGCCGCCGCCGTTCAGCAGCTGGCCGGGGCCAAGGGGGTAACCGCGGCCCAGCTCGCGCTGGCCTGGGTGCTGGCCCAGGGCGACGACATCGTGGCCATCCCGGGCACCAAGCGGCGCAGCTACCTGGAACAGAACGCGGCCGCCGCCGACATCGTGCTGACTGCCGCCGACCTGGCCGCGCTGGAGGCGGCCGTGCCGCGCGACGCGGCCGCCGGGGAGCGCTACCCAGCCGAGTTCATGGCGCACATCGGCCATTGACCACGGAGCGGTATTCAACTCCGACTAGCGAGCGTAGGCCCGGAGGGCCTGCGCGAGTGGTCGGTGCTGGATGCGACGCCAAGCAGAGCACGATGACGTTGAATACCGCGACTTGGTAAAGGGTAGAGCCCGTGATCATCACCGCACCGCGGGTCATCCCCGCCCAGCCCGGTACCGGCCTGCTCGAACCCGGCTTCGTGCGGATCGCCGGTGGCCGGATCGCCGAGGTCGGCGCGGGTGCCCCGCCCGGCCGCGCGGACCTGGCCCTGACCTCGGGTGTGCTCGTCCCCGGTCTGGTGGACCTCCAGATCAACGGCTACTTCGGCGTCGAGCTGATGGCCGCGGATCGGGCCGGCTGGGCGGCGGTGGCGGCCGGCCTGCCCAGCACCGGGTGCACCGCGTTCCTGCCCACGTTCGTCACCGCGCCGGTGCCACGGCTGGCCGGCGCGCTGCGTCGCGCGGCCGGATTCGCCGGCGGGCTGCCGGCCGGCGCCGCCCGGGTGCTCGGCGTCCACCTGGAGGGGCCGTTCATCTCGCCGGCCCGGCGCGGCGCGCACAACCCGGACTGGATCATCCCAGCCAGCCCGGCGGCCGTCGGCGAGCTGCTGGCCGCGGCGGACGGCCTGCTCCGGCTGGTCACGCTGGCCCCGGAGGTGACCGGAGGGATGGCCGCCATCGGCCAGCTCACCGGGTCCAGGGTGCTGGTCAGCGTGGGGCACAGCGACGCGACCGCGGCCCAGGTGGCGGCGGCGGCCGGGGCCGGGGCGCGGATGGTCACCCACCTGTATGACGCGCAACGGCCGCTGCACCACCGGGAACCTGGCGTGGTCGGCCAGGCCCTGGCCGATCCCCGGCTGACCAGCGGCCTGATCGCCGACCTGCACCATGTGTCGGCGGTGGCCTGCGCGGTCGCGTTCGCCGCCGCGCCCGGCCGGATCTGCCTGGTCACCGACGCCGCCGCCTGCGCCGGCCAGCCGCCTGGCGAGTACCTGCTCGGTGGCGAGCGGATCGTGCTCTCGCCCGGCGCCGGTGCGCCGCCGCAGCGGGCCGACGGGACGCTGGCCGGCTCGGCGCTGCGGATGGATGTGGCCGTGGCCAACATGGTGGGGGTAGGGGCCGACCTGGCCGCGGTGGTGGCGGCGGCGACCCGGATCCCGGCCGACCTGATGGGGCGGCCCGAGCTGGGCCGGCTGGCCCCCGGTGCCGCGGCCGACCTGGTCTGGCTGGATGATGATCTGCGGACTGCCGCGACCTGGATCGAGGGTGAGAAGGTGTATCCGTGACCGTGCCCCTGCCCACCGCGATGCGGACCGAGATCGGCCAGCAGCCCGCCGCGCTGCGCGCCACCCTGGATGCGCTGCTGCCCCGGGCCGGGGAAGCGGGCCAGCTCGCGGCCGGCTGCCGGCAGGTGCTGTTCATCGCGCGGGGGACTTCGGACAACGCCGCGGTGTACGGCAGCTACCTGCTGCAGGCGCACGCCGGGCGGCTGGCCACGCTGGCCTCGCCGTCCATCGCCACCGAGTACCGCAGCCAGCTGGACCTGTCCGGGGTGCTCGCGGTGGCGCTGTCCCAGTCCGGGCAGACCGAGGAGATCGTCGAGACGCTGGCCTGGGCCCGCCGCTGCGGCGCGCGGACGCTGGCCATCACCAACGGGGCCGGGTCCGCGCTGGCCGAGGTGGCCGACCTGGCCCTGGTCACGCTGGCCGGGCCGGAGCACGCGGTGCCGGCCACCAAGACGTTCACCACCCAGCTGGCCGCGCTGGCCGTGCTGGCCATCGGGGTGGGCGCCGACCTGGACGCCGGCCAGCTGCGCGCCGTGCCGGACGAGATCGAGCGGATGCTGGCCACCGGCCTGGACGAAGCCCTCGACCCGATCGTCACCGAGCTGACCGGTGCCCAGGGCGTCGTCGTGTCGGGGCGGGGCATGGCCTACGCGGCCGCGCTGGAACTGGCGCTCAAGCTCAAGGAAGCCTGCTACCTGCACGCGATGGGGCTGTCCTGGGCCGACCTGCTGCACGGCCCGATCGCGGTGGTGGACGCGGCCACCCCGGCCATCCTGCTGGCCGCCGACTCCGGGCCGGCCCTGTCCGGCACCATTGAGCTGGCCCGGCGGGTGGTCGCGGCCGGAGCGCGGGCCTACGCGATCGGCGGCGGCCCCGGCCTGGCCGCGGCCAGCAGCCGGGCCGTGCCCGGCCTGCCGCTGCCCGAGTGGCTGGCCCCGTTCGGCCTCATCGTGCCCGGGCAGCTGCTGACCGAGGCCTTGTCCCGGCGGCTGGGCATCGACCCGGACAGCCCGCGCGGGTTGAGCAAAGTCACCCAGACCACGTGATGGCCGGGCCCTTCGCGGCGGCCGTCTTCGATCTGGATGGCACGCTGATCGACAGTGAGGAACGCAGCCGGGAGGCCTGGCTGCACGTGTTCGAAGCCCGCGGCCTGCCCCCCGACGAGGAACTGATCCGCTCGTTCGTCGGCCGCCGCGGCATAGACATGCACGGCCTGCTGCTGGCCCGGCTGCCGGACCACGATCCGGCCGAGCTGATGGCCGCCACCCACGAGCACTTCCACGGCCCGGACCAGCCG
>DATCUG010000575.1:0-2801 GCA_036567525.1 Streptosporangiaceae bacterium
CTGCTGCGCGGTAGACATCGTCGGGCCGTCCAACCTGAAGACCCTGATCGAGACGATCCCACCGTACTGGGCGCCGATGATCGCCCAGTTCCACACCCGGGTCGGCGATCCGGACAAGGACGCGGAGTTCCTCTGGTCACGGTCCCCGCTGGCCCGGGCGCGCGACATCCGGATCCCGCTGCTCATCGCCCAGGGCGCCAACGACCCGCGGGTGAAGCAGGCCGAATCGGAGCAGATCGTGGCCGCGCTGACCGAGGCGGGAATCGAACACGAGTACATGCTGTTCCCCGATGAGGGCCACGGTTTCGCGAAGCCGGAGAACCGGCTGCGCTTCTACGTGGCCGCCGAGCGCTTCCTGGCCCGCTATCTTGGGGGCCGCGCCGAGGACTAAGCCGCGGCCCGGGACGCACAGGAGCACAGCGGGACATGGTGGAGATCAAGAATCAGGCGGCGCTGGACGCGATGCGGGAAGCGGGCCGGGTGGTGGCCCGCGCGCTGGCCGCGTCCCGGGACGCGGCCGCGCCCGGCGTCACCCTGCTCGACCTGGACGCGGCGGCGCACGCGGTCATCCGTGAGGCCGGCGCCAGCTCGCCGTTCCTGAACTATCACCCGTCGTTCGCGCCGTCGCCGTTCCCGGCGGTGATCTGCGCGTCGGTCAACGACACCATCGTGCACGGGATCCCGGACGGCTACCGGCTCCGGGACGGCGACCTGGTCAGCATCGACTGTGGCGCCACGCTGGACGGCTGGACCGGCGACGCGGCGATCAGCTTCACCGTCGGCCCGCCCCGGCCCGCCGACCTGCTGCTCATCGAGACAGCCGAAAAGGCGCTGGCGGCCGGGATCGCGGCCGCGGTGGCCGGGGCCCGGATCGGCGACATCTCGAACGCGGTGGGCACGCTGAGCCGGGGCGCGCACTACGGCATCCCGGCCGGGTTCGGCGGGCACGGCATCGGCCGGCACATGCACGAGGACCCGCACGTGCCGAACGAGGGCCGGCCCGGCCGCGGCATGCGGCTGCGGCCCGGCCTGGCCCTGGCCATCGAGCCGATGCTGATCGCCGGGGGCAGCGACGAGTTCGTGGTGGCCCCGGACGGCTGGGCGCTGCGCACCGCGGATGGCAGCCGGGCCGCGCACATGGAGCACACGGTGGCCATCACCGACGCCGGGCCGCGGATCCTCACCCTGCCCTGACCGGCTATTGACAGCGCCTGCCACTCGTAGTTACGTCACAGGCAAAGCCACGGGGGCACGTGCGCTTTAGGGGGCGGGCCGATGAGCGGGGCAGCATTAGGCGACAGCCAGCCGACAGCGCCCCAGCCGCAACTGCGGCTGGCCGTCGCGTTTACCGGCGGGGTCAGCCTGGCAGTGTGGATGGGCGGCATGGCCCGGGAGATGAACCTCCTGCTGGCGGCCAGCCGGATCCGGCGCGGGGAGACAGTCGCCGACACCACCGAGTCCGGCCGCCGGGTCCGGGACGGCTACGCGGCGCTGCTGGACGTGCTCGGCCTGGATGTCAGCATGGACGTGCTGTCCGGCACCAGCGCGGGCGGCATCAACGCGGTCATCCTGGGGCTGGCCAACGTGCAGCGGTTCGACCTGGACGGGCTGCGCGAGCTGTGGTTCAGCGAGGGATCCCTGGGCAGCCTGCTGCGTAACCCGGGCGACAAGCAGGCCCAGTCCCTGCTGTACGGGGACAAGGGCCTGCTCACCGGCCTGCGGGAAGGACTGGCCAAGCTGGCCCGCCAGCAGCCGGAAAACGCCGCTGCGGCCCAGGACCCGACCCGGGTGTTCGTCACGACCACCCTGCTCGCGGGCGAGGCCAGCCGGTTCATCGACGGGTACGGCACGCTCGTGCACGACATCGACCATCACGGGCTGTTCAGCTTCACGAGTGCCGACCTGGCCCCCGGTAACGTACCCGCGCTGGCCCTGGCCGCCCGGTGCAGCGCTTCTTTCCCGGTGGCCTTCGAGCCGGGCCTCATCCCGGTCGGCACCGATGGCGGGGACGGCCATCCCGACATGGCCGCGTTCAGCAACGCCCAGACCACACAGTTCGCCGCCGACGGCGGGCTGCTGGCCAACCGGCCCCTCGGCCCGGCCCTGCAGGCGGTGTTCGACCGGCCCGCGGACCGCGACGTGCGCCGAGTGCTCGCGTTCGTGGTGCCGCTCGTCGGCGGCCCCGGCGTATCCCAGGCCAAGCTAACCCTGGCAGATACTCCGGACCTGCCCCACGCGCTGGCCGCGGATATGACCGCGATGACGTCCCAGAGCATCTCCGCGGACCTGGCCGGGATCACCGCGCATAACCAGCAGGTCCGGTCCAGGAACGACGCCCGGCAGCAGCTGGCAGTGCTGGGCACTCAGCTGCCGCGGCTCGGGGCGCCGTTCTATCCCACCTACCGGGCCCGGCGGGCGGACCAGGTGGCCCAGGCCGCTGCCGATGAGGTGATGAAGCGGGCCACCGCTGACCGCCGGACGACGGCCGGACGGCCGGCTGGTTTCGGCGCCGATGCGGAGCAGGCCAAGGCGGCCGCGGCCACCGCCGCCCAGGACGCACTCCCGGCCGAGCTGCCCCCGGCCGGCGACTACAGCGCGATGAACGCAGCCGGCCGGGAAGCGCTCGATGACGCCCGGGCCACGGTGCTGGCCGTGCTCAGCCGGGCCTACCCGCTTGTGCCGGCCAGTGGCCAGCGCACCCTGGGCAGGCTCAGGCTCTCGGTCGGCCAGGCCATGCCGGCCCGCGCGGAGCCGACCCCAGCCGACACGTTCGACCGGGTGCTCGGTACCGATCCACCCCC
>DATCUG010000576.1:0-6586 GCA_036567525.1 Streptosporangiaceae bacterium
CCGCCCGCCACCAGCGCGGCCACCAGCAGGACGGCCGCACCGACCGGGGCGGACACGGTCAGCACCGAGGCGGCCCGCAGCCGCCGGGACGCCGCTCCGCCGAGGAAGTCGGCGCTGCCGTAGAGCACGGCGGCCGCCAGAGCGAAGACAATGACCATGGAGAACTCCCGGATGGCAGGCGTCGGTCAATACAATGCACTACGTAGTTCACTCTACCGACCGTAGCCTGCTCAGTGAAACGGATAAACGATGCCTGCGCATGACATAACCGTCGCACTGGCCGGCACCTTGCAGCTGCTCCGGGCCGAGCGGGGCTGGTCACTGGACCAGCTGGCCGCCCGGTCCGGGGTGAGCAAGGGCGTGCTGGTCGCGCTGGAACAGGGCCGGTCCAACCCGAACCTGGCCACGCTGGCCCGGCTCGGCGACGCGTTCGGCGTCCCGGTGACCCGGCTGCTCGAGATCGCCGACCAGCCCGGTGTGCAGGTCACCGGGCCAGAGTCCAGCCGGGTGCTGTGGCGCGGCCCGGCGGGCGGGACGGGGACCATCATCGGGGCCACCGACGCTCCCTGGGCGGCCGAGCTGTGGCGCTGGACGGTGCAGCCGGGCGAGGGCTGGGGCGGCGACGCGCACACGCCAGCCACCCGGGAGCTGGTCTGGGTGGAGAGCGGGACGCTGACGCTGACCGTGGCCACCGCGGCCCGCCAGGTCGGCGCGGGCCAGTGCGCCCGGTTTTCCGGCGGCCTGCCGCACTCCTACCGCAACGACGGCAAAGAGCCGGTAACGCTAACCATGATCGTCGTTGTCCCGCCCGCATCAGCTGACCCCAGGTCGTAAGGTACATATACCGTCCTTTAACCGGCGGATATGCGGGCCGGAGTTCCTCGGGGAGAAGCATGCGAGTCGTGGTGACAGGTGGCGCTGGCTTTCTCGGCTCCCACCTGTGTGATGCCATAATTGCCCGCGGCGACGCCGCGGTTTGCGTGGACAACTTCGCCACTGGCCGGCCCGATAACGTCGCGCACCTAATTGGCGTGCCTCAATTCACCCTGCTGGAATCCGACGTCAGCAGCGCGCTGGACGTGCCCGGGCCGGTGGACGCGGTGGCCCACCTGGCCAGCCCCGCCTCACCCCCGGACTACCACCGGCTGCCACTGGAGACGCTCGCGGTCGGCAGCCGGGGCACCGAGAACGCGCTCCGCCTGGCCGAGCGTAACCAGGCCCGTTTCGTCCTCGCTTCGACCAGTGAGGTGTACGGCGACCCGGCCGTCCACCCGCAGCCCGAAGGGTACTGGGGCAACGTCAACCCGGTGGGGCCGCGCAGCGTTTATGACGAGGCCAAGAGGTTTGCCGAGGCGCTTACCCGGGCTTACGGCGAATCACGCGGAGTCAATGCTGGGATCGTCAGGATCTTCAACACGTTCGGGCCGCGCATGAGCGCCCGGGACGGGCGTGTGGTGACGAACTTCATAACTCAGGCGCTGAATGGCGCCCCGCTGACCGTTTACGGGGACGGCAGCCAGACCCGCAGTTTCTGCTACGTCGACGACCTGATCCGGGGCATCGTGAGCATGATCTACTGCGCCGAGCGCGGACCGGTGAATCTCGGCAACCCAGAGGAATTCAGCGTCGCCGAGTTTGCCCAGCTCGTGCTGCGGATCACCGGATCCGCATCGACGGTGGACTACGTGCCGCTCCCCGTGGACGACCCGACCCGGCGCTGCCCGGTCATTACCAGGGCCAGCGACGTGCTCGGCTGGCAGCCGGAGATCCGGGCCGAGGAGGGGATCCGCCGCACCGTGGCGTGGTTCCGCTCCCGCCCAGACGAACTCCGGCTGGATTCGGCCATCAACCCCGGCTGACCCGGGTCAGGCCCGCCGGGCCGCGGCCAGCGTGCGCGCGGTCCAGCCGGCCGCGCGCCACTGGCCGAGCGGCAGCACGTTGCGGCCATCGAGCAGCCGCGGCGCCCGGACCACCGACTTGAGCTGGACCGGGTCGATCTCCCGGTACTCGCGCCACTCGGTCAGGTGCAGCACGACATCGGCCGCCTCGCAGGCCTTCACCGCCTCCGCGGCGTAGTCCAGCGCCGGGTACACCTGGCGCGCGTTGTAGCTGGCCCGGGGATCGTGCACGCGCACCACCGCTCCCTCGGCCTGGATCGCGGCGGCCACGCTCAGCGCGGGCGAATCCCGCACGTCGTCGGTGTCCGGCTTGAACGCGGCGCCGAGCACGGCCACGTTCCGCCCGGCGAACGTTCCGCCGGCCAGGTCCCGGGCCACGTCCACGGCCCGCCCGCGCTGGCCCACGTTGATCTTGTCCACCTCACGGAGGAACTGCATCGGGCCGCGCACGCCCAGCTCGTCGGCCCGGGCCAGGAAGGCCCGGAGGTCCTTGGACAGGCAGCCACCGCCGAAGCCGATCCCTGGGGTGAGGAAGCGCCGCCCGATCCGGGTGTCGTGGCCGAGCGCGTCGGCCAGCGTCAGCACGTCCGCGCCGGCCGCGTCGCACACATTGGCCACCGCGTTGATGAAGGAGATCTTGGTGGCCAGGAACGCGTTGGCCGCCACTTTCACCAGTTCCGCAGTGGCCAGGTCGGTCGCCAGGTAGGGCGTGCCGGTGTCCAGGACCTGGGCGTAAACCGCGCGCAGCGTCGCGTCGGCCGCTTCTGACGTCGATCCGACCACGATCCGGTCCGGCCGCAGCGTGTCCTGGACGGCGTACCCCTCACGCAGGAATTCTGGGTTCCAGGCCAGCTCCGCGCGCCGGCCGGCCGGGGCCAGCTCGGCGATCCGGGCGGCCAGCCGGGCCGCCGTGCCGACCGGTACCGTGGACTTGCCTGCCACCAGGCAGTCCCGGGTCAGGTGCGGGGCCAGGCCGTCGATGACCGCCCCGATGTGGCTCAGATCGGCGCCGGACGAGTCCGGCAGCTGGGGGGTGCCGACACAGATGAAGTGCACCTCGCCGAACTGGCCAGCCTCGGCCAGTGAGGTGCTGAACCGGAGTTTCCCCGAGCCGACCGCGCGCAGCAGCATGTCCCCGAGGCCGGGCTCGAAGAACGGCGCCCGCCCCTCGCGCAATGCGGTGATCTTGGCTACGTCGCGATCCACGCCGAGGACGTCGTGCCCGAGTTCCGCCATGCACGCGGCGTGCACCGCCCCGAGATAGCCGGTGCCTACTACGGTGATCCGCATGCCGCCCTCTCCGGAAGATCGCGGCTGTCCCGTTCGCAGCTTAGGGGGTGGAAAGTGCGGCTCTACCCGGAAGGACAGGACATTAACTGAGGTTTACCAGCTTGTACCGAAGCGGTTTAGCCGCCAGAAAGGCGAGAAACGTGCGGTTCGTGTTCAGCCCGCCCACCGAGGAGGCGGCCGGCCTGCTCTACCTGCCGTGGACCCAGCCGCTCGAGGAGTGGCAGGATCCCCGGCTGGTGGAGATCCGGCAGCGGGGCATCTCCCGGCATATCGTCCGGTTCGTCGCCGACAACGGGGAGCTGTACGCGCTCAAGGCCATCAACGAGAACCTGGCCCGGCGCGAGTACCGGCTGCTGCGCAAGCTCGCCGAACTGGGCGTGCCCGCGGTGCACGTGGTGGGGGTGGTGGTGGACCGGGGACCGGACGCGGACGCGATCCTGGTCACCCGGTTCCTCGACTACTCGACCACCTACCGGGCGATTTTCTCCAGCTCGCGCGGCGGCCAGCCTACCGACCGGCTGCTCGATGCCCTGGTCGAGCTGCTGGTCCGGCTGCATCTGGCCGGGTTCTTCTGGGGCGACTGCTCGCTGTCCAACACGCTGTTCCGGTACGACGCCGGCACGCTGGAGGCCTACCTGGTCGACGCGGAGACCAGCGAGATGCACCCGACCCTCACCGCCGGGCAGCGCCGCTACGACGTGGACCTGGCCGAGGAGCGCGTCTACGGCGAGCTGCTCGACCTGCAGGCCGGCGAGTTGCTCAGCCCGGACGTGGATCCGCTGGAGATCGCGGCCGAGCTGCCCCGCCGCTACGCGCTGCTCTGGGACGAGCTGACCCGGGAAGAACTGCTGCGCCCGGACGACCAGCGGTTCCGCATCGCCAGCCGGCTGCGCCGGCTCAACGAGCTGGGCTTCGACGTGGACGAGGTAGAGCTGATCAGCACCCCGGACGGGAACCGGCTGCGGCTGCGCACCCGGGTGGCCGAGTCCGGGCACCACAGCCGCCAGCTGTTCCTGCGCACCGGCCTGACCGCGGAGGAGAATCAGGCCCGGCGGCTGCTCAACGACATCGCCAGCTACCGGGCCTACCTGGAACAGCAGCGCGGCCATCCGGTGTCCGAGATGGTCGCGGCCAGCCAGTGGCTGAGCGACGTCTACGACCCGGTGATCGCGGCGATACCGGAGGACCTGGCCGGCCGGCTACCGCCCGCGGAGATCTTCCACGAGATTCTGGAGCACCGCTGGTACATGTCCGAGGCGGCCGGCACCGACGTGGGGACCGAGGCGGCCGCCCGGTCCTACTTCCAGACGGTGCTGCCGGAGGTGCCGGAACTGCTCAGCGACGACGGCTCAGACGACGACGCCGAGATGCTGTCCTGACGGCGGCCGGCCGCGATCAGCGGCAGCCCGATCACCAGCGCTACCGCGGTGGTGCCGGCCGCCGCGATCAGCCGGCCGTTGGCCTGGCTGGCACACAGCCGCTCGAGCTGGCGTTGCGCGGCGGCCGGCGCCTGCTGGCCGCCGCCACCCCCGGTGTTCACGACCCCCGGGTTGACCCGGACCTGCAGCGCGTTGTCGGAGCTGAAGCCAGGCCCGCAGTACCCGACGATGCCGTCGGACACCGCCACCAGCCGCAGCGGGATGAACAGCAGGGCCAGCGCGGCCGCCAGGCCGCCCACGACGACGGCGACGCCACACAAGCTGAGGAACGCACGGCCGGCTGAGCGCATCAATCTCTCCTTCATCCCACCCGCACCCACGGTACCGCTGAGCTGACGGCTGGCCACCGGCCCTGGGTTCCCGGCCCGGCTGACCGCGGGCCGGCTAGCTCGCGCAGCCGCCCTGAGCCTGGGCCGCGGCCACGTCGGCGGCTACGCTGCCGTGCTGGTACAGGCTCAGGTCGGCAGGTGAGACACCCCAGGACCCGGCCGCGTAGACCAGCGTCTCGGTCAGGGTCCCGCGGTGCCCGCCGGTCAGCCCGACGGTCACCGTGGCCGTCTTGCCCGCCACCGCCACGTGCTTGATCTGGTAGCTGGTGCCGGCGCAGGTCCGGTGCACGGCTACCCAGGCCTGCTGGGTGATGGCCTGCCGGGCGCTGGCGCTGAGCATCTGGTAGGTGATGGCGAACTGGCCGGCCGAGGCCAGGGACAGGTAGTCGGCGGCATCGGCCCAGACCGCCGCCACCGTGGCCGGCTCAGTGAGTGGTGCGGTGTGCACCGGCCGGGGCGGCTTGGTGCTGGCGGTGGGGCTGGGGCTGGCCGCCGAGCACGCCGCCAGGGCCAATCCGGCCGTGACGGCCACCGCGGTCAGGGCCATCGCCCGGTATCCCATCCGTGCCTTCCTCTCGCACCCCCCGCGGTGATGCATAGAAGACGCACGCGGGGCAGTTATGGTGCACAGCCAGGCTGCGCCAGCGCCGCCCGGGCCCACGAGGGGGGGCGGTGCGCAAGCCTTCTGTCCACGATGCAATCATTGCCTTATGGAAACCCTTGACATGAGGCACGAGTCGGCCGCGGTGGACCGGGACCGGGAGTCCACCGCGACAGAGTCCAGCAGTGACGCCGAGCTGCTGGCCATGGTGCGCTCGCTGCCGCCGGGGAGCAGTCGCCGGGCCGCGGCTTGTGAGCTGCTCATCCAGCGCTACCGCGGGCTGGTCCGGGCGTGCGTCAACCGGTACCGGCGCAGCCCGGAACCCACCGAGGATCTGATGCAGGTGGGCTACCTGGGCCTGGTCAAGGCGATCAACAACTTCGATCCCAATTTCGGCCGCAATCTCGCCGCCTACGCGCAGCCGTGCATCAGCGGGGAGCTCAAGCGCTACTTCCGGGACAAGCGCTGGCAGGTGCACGTCGAGCGGCCGGTCCAGGAACGGCTCCTCGAGCTGCGCCGGGCGACTCGCGAGATGACCCAGCAGATCGGTCACCAGCCCAGTAACGCGGACCTGGCCGAATCGATAGGGTGCAGCGAAGCCGAGGTGCGCGAGGCGCTGCAGGCCGACCTGATGATGCAGCCGGCCTCGCTGGACGCACCGCTGGCCGAGGCGCCGGACGCGCCCACCCTGGGCGATGCGCTGGGCCAGGACGACCCGGCCATGGAGCACATGCTGGCCAT
The DNA here is from genome assembly GCA_036567525.1 of Streptosporangiaceae bacterium. Lineage (GTDB taxonomy): Bacteria > Actinomycetota > Actinomycetes > Streptosporangiales > Streptosporangiaceae > RYN-230. The sequence goes on from DATCUG010000576.1 coordinate 6,299, forward strand.
GGAAGCCGTCCACGCCCACTGGGAGGAACTGCCGAAGCGCGAGCAGCGCATTCTGATGATGCGGTTCTACGGGGACATGACCCAGGCCGAGATCGGCCGGTCGCTGGGCATCTCCCAGATGCACGTATCCCGGCTGCTGGCACACGCCCTCGGCTTGCTGCGGCAGCGCATCGCCAGCCCGGCGCCGCAGGTCGCCTAGCGGCGACGCCAGCGGCGGGCCTGCTTGCGGGCACAACGCCGGCAGGCCGGGATGGTGCCGGCGATCGCGACCGCGGGTACCGACAGTAA
>DATCUG010000577.1:0-3483 GCA_036567525.1 Streptosporangiaceae bacterium
CCTGCCGCATGTTTGGCCCGCGCACCGCAGGAGGACAAGGGTGACCGCTAATGCGGCATATCCAGTAGCCGAACGCCATTCCGTGGCTGATCGGGAAGCGCCAGTCACTGGCCGGGGCAGCGACTATGCCCAGCTTTCCCGGAGTGTGCGGGCCGCCGGGCTGCTGCGCAGGCGTCCTTGGTATTACAGCGTCAAGATTGCCGTCAACCTGCTCCTGCTGGCCGCCGGGTGGGCCGCCTTTTTCCTGGTCGGGCGCTCCTGGTGGCAGCTGCTGGTAGCGGTCTTCCTGGCGGTCATGTTCACCCAGACCGGGTTCATCGGGCATGACGCTGGCCACCGGCAGATTTCCGGGTCCAAGCGGGCCGATGACCTGATCGGCCGCATTCACGGCAACCTGCTGATCGGGCTCAGCTACGGATGGTGGAAGGCCAAGCACAACCGGCACCATGCCCATCCCAACCAGCTCCGCCGCGATCCGGATATCGGCGGCCGGGCCATCGCGTTCACCCGGCACCAGGCCCTGGCCCGGCACGGCATCGGCAGCTGGCTGACCGGCCATCAGGCGTGGCTGTTCTTCCCGATGCTGCTGCTGGAAGGCTGGCACCTGCATGTCGCCGGGGTCCGGGCCCTGGTGGGCGGCCGCGGCAGCCGGACCGGGAAGCTGGTGGACGGTGCGCTGCTGGTGGCGCACTTCATCGGCTACCTGGGCGCCGTGTTCCTGGTGCTGCCCCCGGTGCAGGCAGTCGCGTTCGTGCTTGTTCAGCAGGGCTTGTTCGGGGTCTACCTGGGCTGCTCGTTCGCGCCCAACCACAAGGGCATGCCGGTGCTCGGCGAGGATGAGACGACTGACTTTCTGCGCCGCCAGGTCATGACCTCACGCAATATCCGCGGCGGGTGGCTCACCGACTTCGCCCTCGGTGGTCTCAACTACCAGATCGAGCATCATCTGTTCCCCTCGATGCCGCGGTCCAGCTTGCGGCTCGCCCAGGAACCGGTGCGCACGTTCTGCCAGCAGCATGGCATCGCCTACCACGAGACCGGCTTCTTCGCGTCCTACGCACAGGTGCTGCGGCACCTGCACAGCGTCGGCGGTGCACTGCGGCCCGAACTCGAATACTGAGGGTGGCCCGCGGCTAGCCGGCGCAGCTCAGCCGCTCGGTGACCACCAGGCGCAGCAGCTCGGGGCTCGAGCCCAGCGACCTGAGGACGGCGGCCAGCCCGGCGCTGCGGGCATCGAGCAGGGCCAGGAGCGCATGCCCGCTGGTGGGGAAGCTGGCCCGGCCCTCGTTCCCGAACAGGGCTTTCTTCAGCCCGGGGGCCATCTTCGGCCCGCACAGTGGCCCCCAGGACAAGTGGCGGCCCACCGGGCTGCGGTACAGCTCAGCGATGGCATGCGGGCCGTGTTCGGCGCGCATCTGACGCTGGATGGCGGGCAGATCCACGCCCAGCGTGGCCAGCAGGTCGGCTGCGTTCCAGCGTGGGCCGTCGCCACGGCCCGAGGAGATGACGTCGGCCACCGCGGCCCGGGCGGCGGGCAGACGGATGCCCTGGGTGGCCAGAATCTCCCGGGCCGTCGGGTCCTGGTCGGTGAGCAGCGCCAGCAGCAGATGCTCGCAGCCTACGTAGCCGTGGCGTTCCCGGTCGGCCTCACTGCCCGCCGCGGACAGCAGGCGGCTGCGCACCGGATCCTGGGCGGGAGCGACGCGGCGGGTCATGTTCGCCTCCGGCCCGGGAAACGCCGGCTGGCGTACTTGCGGTGCACCGACTGGCGCGTGATGCCAAGCGCGTCGGCGATCCGTTCCCAGGTCCAGCCATCTTCCCGAGCGGCTTTCACCTGAAGGGCTTCCAGCTGCTCCACCATCTGGCGGAGGGCGGCGACAGCGGCCAGCCCGACCTCCGGGTCGCGGTGGCTGGCGGCTTCGGCGAGCGATATTGCCTCGGACATGTTTGTCAGCCTACGCTGACAAACCATTTTGTCAACTCAGGCTGACAAGAGTCGCCGGCCGCGCGGCGGGGATCCGGCCAGCAGCCGGGACTTGAACACCACCGCTGGCGGCGGCCCGCACCGCACCGGTTCACAGGACTCCGCCCGGCAGGAGCTGAGACAAGGCCGCACAGCACACGGCGGCCGCCGCGAGCCAGATGAGGGCGCCTCCGGTGGCGAGCAGCCGGAGCGCGGTGAGGCGCTGGCGAGGTGGGCGGCCGTCCTCCAGCTGGGCGACCCGGGCCTCCAGCGACCCGGGCTGATCCTCGGCCGGGCTGGCCGCGGCCACCGCCGGGCATGCGGGCAGGCTGGCCAGCTTGAGGAGTGCCGCGGCCAGCACCTCGCGTCCCGCGGACCTGGCCGCGGCCCGGTCGGCGGCAAGCTCACGCCGCAACGCGCACCGGCGGGCCAGCCACCGCCCGGCCGGCAGGTACCAGGCCCACTGGGCCAGCAGCCGGGCGGCCAGCAGCCGCAGCGGGTCCCGGTGCCGCAGGTGCTCCCGCTCGTGCGCCAGGACGGCGGTGATCTCGGCCGCGCCCAGTTCGGCAGTCAGGCCCGTGCTGACCAGGATTCTGGGCCGGATCAGCCCGTACGTCACGGCAAACGCCTCCCCGGCCGCGACCGCATCGACCTGGCCGGCGACACCGAGGCCGGTTGCGGCGTTATGCACGATGGGTGGTACCGGCCGATGGGCGGCACCTATCAGCGCCCGCAGCGCCCGGGAACTGGTGGCGGCCCGGGCCGCCACCATGCTGCTCGCAGCCAGGCCGGTCACCGCGGTGGCCAGCACCAACGTCACGTTGGCGCTGTCGTAACCGGTGGCCAACGGCCAGCCCAGCGCCGAAAGCTCGGTCACCGCCAGCACCGCCAGAGCAGCGTGCACGACCACCGCCAGCCCGGCCAGCAGCCAGACGACCGCGCCGCGCACCCGGCGGGCTAGCGCCTTCACTGGTCCTCAGCCATCAGCCGGCGCAGCCTTTCGGCCAGCGCGGGGTCCAGCTCCGCCCGCTGCACGAACCGGGCCAGCGCCGCGTCCCCGAACTCCGCCAGCACGCTCCGGACGGCGATCTCGGCAGTATCGGCCACGGCCGGCGCGTACACGAACCGCCGGCCAGCCCGGGAGCGGGCCAGCAGGCCTTTGCCCGCCAGCCGGGACATCACCGTCATCACCGTCGTATAGGCCAGCGGCACCGCACGGCCCGCGTTCAGCGTACCGGCCACGTCCCGCACCGGCAGCGGCTGATCAGCCCGCCACAGCACGGCCATCACCTCGGCCTCCAGGGGCCCCAGGCCAGCGGCCGCACCGTCCTGCTCCGTCACGCGGGTCCTCCGTCAGAAAACACCTGGACCATTGCAAGCAACTACACTAGCGTAGTACTACGCGTTTGTCGTCAGGTGCGGGGAAGGTAGCGGCCGATGACTACCCGGAGAATTCTGCTGGCCCGGGCGGTCGCGGCGGGCGCGGCGGCCCTGCTCCTGGCGGCCTGCACGTCGGCGGC
>DATCUG010000578.1:0-2169 GCA_036567525.1 Streptosporangiaceae bacterium
GGTGCTGGATGACGGGGTGATTAGTGCGCTGACCCCGGACCGGGTGGGTTATGTGCTGGGGCCGAAGGCGGAGGCGGCGGTGGTGCTGGATGAGCTGACCGCCGGCGCCGGGCTGGCGGCGTTCGTGCTGTTTTCTTCGGCGGCGGCGACGTTCGGGTCGCCGGGGCAGGGGAACTACGCGGCGGCGAACGCGGTGCTGGATGCGGTCGCGGTCCGGCGCCGGGCCAGGGGGTTGCCGGCGGTGTCGATCGCGTGGGGGATGTGGGAGCAGGCCACCGGGATGACCGCGCATCTGGGCCAGGCCGGGCGGGGCCGGGCCCGGGGTGCGCTGCTGCCGCTGGGTGAGGGGCAGGGCCTGGAGCTGTTTGATGCGGCGCTGGCCGCGGACAGGCCGGTGGTGGTGGCGGCCGGGGTGGATATGGGGTGGCTGCGGGCTCAGGGTGCCGGGGTGGCGCCGGTGTGGCGGGGCCTGGCTGGTGCCCCCGCCGGGGCCGGGCGGCGGCAGCCGGCCCGGGATGAGGGGTCGCTGGCCGGGCGGCTGGCCGGGCTGGCCGGGGCGCAGCGGGTGGAGGTGCTGCTGGATGTGGTGCGGGCTGAGGCGGCGGCGGTGCTGGGGCATGCCAGCGCGGATCCGGTTCGGCCGGGGGCGGCGTTCCGGGATCTGGGGTTTGACTCGCTGACCGCGATCGAGCTGCGGAACCGGCTGGCCGCGGCGACCGGCCTGCGGCTGCCCGCCACGCTGGTCTTCGACCAGCCCACCCCGCAGATCCTGGCCGGCTGGCTGGCCGGGCAGGTAGCCGGCGAGCAGGTCCCGGCCGCGGATCAGCCGCCCCCGGCAGCGGCCGCCGTGCCGGTGGCCGATGAGCTGGTGGCGGTGGTGGCGGTCGGCTGCCGGTTCCCGGGCGGGGTGGCCAGTGCGGAGGATCTGTGGGAGCTGGTCCGGTCCGGCACCGATGCGATCGGGGGGTTCCCGGCGGACCGGGGCTGGGACACCGCCGATGCGGGGTTCGCGCGGCGGGGCGGGTTCGTGGCTGATGCGGCCGGGTTTGATGCGGGGTTTTTCGGGATCTCGCCGCGGGAGGCGGTGGGGATGGATCCGCAGCAGCGGCTGCTGCTGGAGGTGTGCTGGGAGGCGGTCGAGCGGGCCGGGATCCCCCCGTCCAGCCTGCGGGGTAGCCGGACGGGGGTGTTCGCGGGGACTAGCAGCCCGGATTATCCGGGTCTGCTGGCCCGGGCCGGGGGCGCGGAAGGGTACATGCTGACCGGGAACGCGCCGAGTGTGGTCTCGGGGCGGGTGGCGTATGTGCTGGGCCTGGAGGGCCCGGCGGTGTCGGTGGATACGGCGTGTTCGTCCTCGCTGGTGGCGTTGCACCTGGCCTGTGGTGCGCTGCGGGGCGGGGAGTGTGACCTGGCGCTGGCCGGGGGGGTGACGGTGATGTCGACGCCGGGGGTGTTCGCGGAGTTCGCTGCTGAGGGGATGGCCGCGGACGGGCGGTGCAAGGCGTTCGGGGCGGCCGCGGACGGGACCGGGTGGGCGGAGGGCGCGGGGGTGCTGGTGATCGAGCGGCTCTCGGATGCCCGCCGTAACGGGCATCCGGTGCTGGCGGTGATCGCGGGTAGCGCGGTGAACCAGGACGGGGCGTCGAACGGGCTGACCGCGCCGAACGGCCCGTCGCAGCAGCGGGTGATCCGCGCCGCCCTGGCCGCCGCGGGCCTGGCACCAGATCAGGTGGATGCGGTGGAGGCGCACGGGACCGGGACGGCGCTGGGGGATCCGATCGAGGCGCAGGCGCTGACCGCGGCCTACGGGCAGGGCCGGGACCCGGCCCGGCCGTTGTGGCTGGGATCGGTGAAGTCGAATATCGGGCATACCCAGGCCGCGGCGGGCGCGGCCGGGGTGATCAAGATGATCATGGCGATGCGAGCCGGGGTGCTGCCCCGCACCCTGCACGCCGAGGAGCCGTCGCCGCATATCGACTGGTCGATGGGGACGGTCCGGCTGCTGACCGAGGAGACCGGCTGGCCGGACACCGGGCGCCCGCGCCGCGCGGGGGTGTCGTCGTTCGGTGTCAGCGGGACGAACGCGCACCTGATCCTCGAACAGGCTGAGTTTCCCCCCGCTCGCCTCCGGGGCGCTGAAAGCCGGGATCTTCCCTCGTCGCCAGAAAC